>JBAQPK010000490.1:0-14300 GCA_049305715.1 Desulfuromonadaceae bacterium
CACCTGGGCCTTGTCGAACGGGAGCCCCCACACTCGTACCGGTCCTACTTTCGGAATTGTCAGCTCGCCATTCCGGCTGACGGTTAATTCCTGGCGCAAGTTTATGGCGCCCCAGACGGTGAGGTTAAGCACATCCCCCGGCCCCAGCTGGTAGTCGGTCGCAGCGGGCATCGCATCAATAGCACTTGTCAGCTGAAGACTGTTTTTAAAAAAATCATAGCCGAACTGTTTCAGATCGCGACGCATCGGCTCGGCCTCTATTTTATCGAGCAGTGTCGAGCTCTTTTTTGAGAACGTCTTCTCTATCTGCGAACCCTGCTCTTCGGCAGGCAGCGGGATTACTAGAGTTTCTTCGGATTTAAAGAGTGTCTGCTGCTCCCGGTCAAGGGCGATCACCTGAATGAAATAGGGCTGGAAGTTTCTCAGTTCCCTCAGGACAAAAGCAGTTCCGGTCCCAACCATGACACTTTTTGGCAACTTCCCGGATTCAGTTCCATAGCGAAGGGTAAACCGGAGCGGCTCGTCGCTAATCCTTGGGGCCGTATCAGACAGTTTCCAGCTCAGCTTGACAAGACCGTCCCCCGGCTCTGCCTTGACGACCACCGATGGTTTTTTTACTTTCTGTTTGGCCGCTTTTACCTTTTTCTGGAGGAGATCATTATCCTGCTGCATCTCCTTCTGATCAGCATCTTTCAAATCCGCATCCTGCGGCTCCCGTAACTCCTGAAGCAACTCACGTTCCTCCAGCGACTTAATCATCAGGTCGTCTTTGGACATTGGTGCTAATGAACGACTACCGGCATCCTGGGAAGTTACTGCATCCATTTCATTTGCTGCAGCAGCAATACCAACAGCCAGCAGCAGCATCAACAGTGGCAGATATAGTATTCGAGAAACGTTTTGCATTATAAAAAACTCCTATTTAGGTAAATCGTGCGGTGCCGGTGTATTTAAAACAAGCTGGGAATAATATGTCAGGTCGGGGCGATACGTCAACATTCATACTTCTATTTTGTATTTTGGATTCTTCACGCGTTTCAATTCAACATGGAACAATTGATTTCAAGAATTTCAATTCATAATTCAAAATCCGAAATTCAAAATTGCTTCCGCACCTCGAACTTCAGCAGCTGGTTGGTCCGTTCAACCCCACCGATCAGGTTCAGGTTGGTGATCCTCTCTATTCCGTATCCGACCTGGGCATCCAGATCAGCCGTCAGCGGCAAATCCCAGAAAATCCGGCCGGCATGTTTTTTCTCGACCGCCTGCACACCCACCCGTCCCACCATCCCGCGGGTGGTATAGATGTATTCCAGCGCCAGGTTGCTGCGTACGCCGAACCAGTGACTGAGGCGAAAGAAGAAATCCTGCGTCGCCCCCCCCTGCGAATGGCCGATCGGCATGTCCTTGTAGATGTACCCATTCGGAAAGGTGCCATGTGTATAGAGGATCTGGTTTCCCTGAAAAAACTCGAAGCGGAAGTCATTCCGCCCGTCATCCGTCAGGCGCGGCACATAGAAGCCGGCGACGTAACTCTCGACAATCGGCCAGAACGATGCCGTATCCTCACCTGAAAACTCCCCGTACAACTCCGTATTGCGCAGCCAGGGGATGCGATAGCGAGCTTCAAACCCGGCCAGACCGTTGGAGTTATCGGCAGAGGTGCCGCCTACCAGGCCGCGCAGGGTATCGCCGAGGGAGTTTTTGACCCCCGGCCCACCCACCTGCCGCCCCAGGTTGAAGCCGATCTCCAGATTTTCGGTCGGCTTGACCGACAGCTTGACCGCATAAAACCAGGGCCGCCGCACCACCCCATCAACAGTGGTTGTATCGAATCGGGACGCGATGACGGCGTACTTCATCGCACCGATGTACTTCACGTCAAACGGCTCGGGACTGGAGATCTTGACCTGAGTAAAATTCTCGGCATTATTGGTCAGCGTAATGTTTCCGCGATATCCTAACCCCAGCCAGTTTTCATCCTTGCCCGCTTCCAGTTCAAGGCTTCCGCCACCCAGTTTCAGATACGCCCGGTTGAGGCGGATACGGGTGTTGTCGCCGGTGGTCTGCACATACGGTTCCAGTAACCCTGCGGCACGATCACTCAGATACAACTCCGCCCCCCAGCGGAGTTCCCCGTTGTGGCCATCTTCGTAGACGACCCCGTTGTTGTTCTCTAAGAGCGGCGTCCCCTCACTCCCCCGCTGATGGGCAACTGCATCAAGGGGATTTTTCGGCCGCAGCCCCGAACCGATGCCGAAGACGCCGTCGTTCCCCGGATCATGTACATCGCGCCGGTAATCGCGTGGCACTCCATCCAGCCAGACGTAGCGCAGCCGCAGGGATGATACCGGATTGCCGTCAAACAGGGGCGGCTTTTCGGCGGGATTTTCCCGGAGCGCAACCTCACGGGGTATCAGCCCCCGTATCCGTCCGGTCAACTCCCCGGCAAACCGGTCGTGGGGAGAGCTCCCCTCCGCAAGGTTTTTTTCCGCCTCCAGCAACAGCCGGGCCGCCTCAGCCTTGCTGAACGGCTTGATCCCCTTGATATCACTCGATATCAGGCCGAACCCGGCCAGCTTGTCCAGATACCCGTAAACAGGGCTGTCAAGCGGGATGTTGGCTGAGGAGAATGCCCAAAGAGGAGTAGCGGAAAGTAACAGGCAGGCAAATATGGTAACTATTTTTTTCATAATATCCTAGTATTACACACCAAATTATCGCGCAGAGCCGCAGAGGATTCAGAGAGAAGCAAATCAATAATGCTATTTATTTTCCACCAAAAATCTTGTTTTTGTTTTAACCTTCAGATTTTCCGCTTATAGACTTTCTCCGCGTATCTCTGCGTCTCTGCGTGAGATTGCTTTTAAATTCATTTTCTAAGCGGAAGCACCTTGGCGAGGCTGGAGATGGTGGGAAACAGGTCCGGCCTCACACGCTGAAATGCCTGGGGTGCATCTCCGATAAAGCTATAGGATGGTTTGAATTCCGGAACCAGCTTCTTCAGCGAGTCCATCAACTCGTCAACGGAGTTTGACCGCGCCGCTTCGTACAACTCTTCAAGCTTGTCCCTGATCGGCTGCAGCTCGATAAGTACCGGTTCCAGCACCTTGATTTTCTTGTGGGCAGTCGGCAAAACCCCTTCGCCTTCGATCAGCAGTTCTTCGAACAGCTTTTCTCCCGGCCGCAGACCGGTAACAACGATGTCGATGTCCTCATAGGGGGTCAACCCCGACAGCCTGATCAGCTCTTCGGCCAGGTCGATGATCCGTACCGGGTCACCCATATCCAGCACCAGAATCTCGCCGCCATTCCCCATGCTCCCCGCCTGCAGCACCAGTTGCGTCGCCTCGGGGATGGTCATGAAATAACGGATGACCCGCTTGTCGGTTACCGTAACCGGCCCGCCCTTGGCGATCTGCTGCTTGAACAAGGGGATAACGCTGCCGTTGCTCCCCAGCACATTGCCGAAACGCACCGTTGTGAACCGGGTGCTGCTGATTCGTGAAAGCGCCTGGATGTAGATCTCCGCGGCTCTCTTCGTGGCCCCCATCACATTAGTCGGGTTAACCGCCTTATCGGTGGAGATCATCACCAGGTTGCGGGTCTTGGAGTGGTGGGCGGCATCGGCGATATTACGCGAACCGAAGACATTGTTCAGCACCGCCTGGGCCGGATTGTACTCCATCATCGGCACATGTTTGTAGGCAGCGGCGTGAAACACCACCTCGGGGGCATATTCTTCAAAAACCAGCTTGATCCTGTTGCGGTCGCGCACATCGGCGATCAGCGGCATGATCCGAACTTCGGGGAAACGGGCGAGCAACTCCTTTTCTATCTCGTAGAGCGGAGTTTCGGCATGCTCAAGCAGGATCAGTTTCGCAGGGCCGAACAGGGCCACCTGGCGGCAGATCTCGCTGCCGATGCTCCCCCCTGCGCCACTGACCAGCACGCGCTTGCCGGACAGATAGCCGCCGATCAGCTCATGATCGAGCACCACCGGCTCCCTCCCCAACAGGTCCTCGATCTCGACGTTCTTGATCTGGGATACCGTCAGGGTGCCGTCGATCAGCTCGCCGATGCTGGGGAGCGTCTTGAAGGTCACGTTGGCATTCTTGCAGGAATCCATGATGTCCCTGAGGGTCTTCCCGTCAGCCGAGGGCATGGCGATGATGACATCCTCGATCTCGTTGGCGATTATCAGCGCCTTAAGCTGTTTTGCACCCCCCAGCACCGGAATACCATGGAGCTTCATCCCCTTCTTCTCCGGGTCATCATCAATAAAGCCGCACACACTGTAGGCGGCATGCGGCTGGCGCCGGATCTCCTTCAGCAGCAGACTCCCCGCTTCACCGGCGCCGACAATCAGCGTCCGCGGGCCGTCGCAGCTCCTGCTGACGACGTACGTTTCCCGCCAGATGCGCCACAACAGCCGGCTGGCCGCCAGCAGCGCAAAGAGTAGAACCCAGTCGAGGACAAATATTGAACGAGGGATCGGAGTAAACTGGCGCAGAAAAAAAACGGCGGAAACCGCCAAAACAGAAGAGAGGGTCACCCCTTTGAGGATTTCAACCGCATCCTGCACCGATGCATAACGCCACAGGCTGTTATAAAACCCGGTCACCACAAACACCAGTGGCTTGACGATCATCACAACCAGCAGGCATTCCCAGAAAAGGTCCAGCTGCGGCGGCGGAATGGTAAAATCGAAACGGAGCAGAAATGCCAGGCAGAGCGAAAGGCCAATGAGCAGAGTATCAGAGAGAAAGACGATCAGGCGGCGTTTGGTGAGCATACGGTACTCTCCCGGAATCTTGTTTCTCAGGTATTTTTAAGAGGTGGGGATTTTACAGCTGTATTATTTCTGATGCAAATTAAAATTGATAATTTTAAATTTTCTGACATGAATCGAGGAATTTTCGTGAAGGTAACTGCCTGCAAATCCCTTCAATTTCTCCAACATTCAAAATCCATAATTCAAAATTGCCCTTCAATGCGTTACCCCTTCGCTTTTTACTACCTTCACGAATGTCCTGAAGATGATCCGCATATCCAGTAAAAACGACCGATTCTTGAGATAGTATTCGTCAAACTCCACCTTCACCGGAATGGGGAGTTCGTCCCGCCCGTTGATCTGGGCCCAGCCGGTCAGACCGGGGGTCAAGGCATGCGCTCCCTTTCGGGTCCGCAGTTCGATCAAGTCATCCTGATTGAATAGAGCCGGGCGGGGTCCGACAATACTCATGTCTTGCCTTTACATCGCTTCTCGAAACACCTTCTCAACCGCACTGCAAATATCAATCATATCCGTATCCGTCAAGGTTGGGTGCACAAGAAACATAAGGCTGGTTTCCCCCAGTTCTTTGGCCACAGGCAGGCGTCCAGCCGGGCCATAACCCGCATCGATGAAGGCCTTTTCCAGATATATTTCACTGCAGCTGCCGCTGAAGCATGGGATGCCCTCAGCGTTAATGGCGTTCATGACCCTGTCCCGGTTCCAACCGGACGCAAGCTTCTCTGGCCGGATGAAGACATAATACTTGTACATGGCATGACCGATTTCAGAGGGAGTAGGAGTTATTCTCAGGGAAGGGATTTGAGAGAAGAATTCAGTCAAAATTGCCGCATGCCGCTGCCGCGCTACCGTCCAGTCAGGCAGCTTGCGCAGTTGTACTCTTCCTATGGCCGATTGCATCTCGGTCAGCCGCCAGTTGGTCCCGAACGATTCATGCAGCCAGCGAAAGCCGGGCGCGTGCTGACGAAGGTAGACCGCGTCATAGCTCTTACCGTGATCCTTGAATTCCCAGGCTTTACGCCAGAGTTCCTCGTCATTGGTTGTCAACATACCACCCTCACCGCCGGTAGTCATGATCTTGTCCTGGCAGAAAGAAAAGGCTGCCACATCCCCCAATGAACCCACCGGCTTACCTTTGTAGGTGGCGCCGTGTGCCTGGGCACAATCCTCAATAACCTTCAAACCATGCTCCCGAGCAAGCTCCAAAATCGGATCCATATCACACGGCCAGCCTGCCAGATGAACACAGATGATTGCTTTGGAGCGGGCGGTGATATGGGGGAGGATAGTTTCAGCGGTAATGTTCTGGGTGACAGGATCTACGTCTACCAAAACCGGAATCGCCCCGCGCATGACGCAGCAGCTTGATGAAGCAATGAAAGTGCGGGGCGTGATAATAACTTCGTCACCGGAACCGATGCCCAGAGCATACAGAGCCAGTTCCAGAGCGACAGTGCCATTAGCCAGAGCGATCGCATGACGGCACCCGGTATATGCGGCAAATTCTTTCTCGAATTCACGCCCCTCAGTTCCAGTCCAGTAATTAACCTTGCCGGATTGGAGAGGAGCGATTACAGCCTCAATTTCATCCTGCTCAAAGAATGGCCAAGGGGCAAAGGGGGTGGTGCGGATTGGTGCTCCACCGTCGATGGCAAGTGACTTTTTCAAAATTCCTCCAGCGTTTTAACTTGTCGAGCTGGACAACCAACTGCCATAACGTTGGAAGAAATGTTTTTTGATACAACCGCACCAGCTCCCACAAAACTGCCTTGTCCCAGAGACAAGCCCTGAATAATTGTCGAGCCGGTTCCAACTTCAACTCCATCTCCAAAAATCACATTACCAGAAACAGCAACTTGTGGCGCTAAAGTACAAAAATCTCCGGCTTCAACATCATGTCCAATAGTACATGCAAGGTTAACTATAGAATGTCGCCCCAGAGTAATTTGAGTAGTCAAAATGCAGCCTGCTGTAATGATACTCCCTGCGCCTATTTCAACATAGTCTGATTTGAGTACAGAAGTATGAATAAGAGTAGCAAAACTTATATCTCCGTAAGACTGCATCCTGTTTACAATTGTTCTGCGTGTACGCGGGGAGCCAACAGCGACAACAAAGTTTGCATCAGCATATTGAATACAGTCCGCTATATTTCCTAATACCTGTATACCGCAAAACGTTTGCCCGAGCATGGCTGGATTATCATCCAAAATTCCTATGATATCCCATTTTTCTGAACATTCTCGTGCCAACCAGATCACTTCCCGTGAAAAGCCTCCACCACCAACAATTATAAGATTATAACTCTTTTTCATCCTTATCCTCGCTTACGATAGTTGTAAAATCCAGCACCTGTCTTTCTTCCGAGTTTTCCTGCACGAACATATTTTTTCAGCAAGTGGGCAGGACGATACTTCGCATCACCAGTTTCTTCTACTAGCGTTTCGAGAATACTCAAACATACATCTAGCCCGATAAAATCAGCTAGTTCAAGTGGTCCCATGGGATGATTAGCGCCAAGTTGCATACAGCTATCTATGGTCTTTTCGTCTGAAATTCCTTCCGACAACAGAAATATTGCCTCATTTATCATAGGAAAAAGCAAGCGATTCACAACAAATCCTGGCGACTCCGGCAAGACAACCGGATGTTTCTCTAACAGTTGTAGAAGTTTCAACACCGCATCAACCGTATCGTCTGAGGTAAATTCCCCTCTGACAACTTCGACGAGTTTCATTGACATCGGAGGGTTAAAAAAATGAATACCTACAAAACTTGATGGGTTAGTTGTTTGGGACGCAAGCTCCGTAATGCTTAAAGTAGAAGTGTTTGACGCAATAATGGCACCTTCACAGATATAATCCTTAACTTTTGAGAGTATACCGGCTTTAACACCCATATTCTCTTTTACGGACTCGATTATGAAATTACAGCTTGATATCTGTTGCATATCCTCTACATATGAAACGTTGGATACTATGGAATCAACAGCATCCTTTGCAATGACTCCCAGTTTTGCTTGAATAAGAGCCAACCGGCCAAACTCCTTAACGAAATCATCATGAAGCCTATGGTTCCACAGCACAACAGGAATATTGCGAGAAGCACACAACAGAGCCAGCTGTTTTCCCATTGTTCCTGCACCCAAGATTCCGACCCTAAGGTTTTGCATTGTTTCCTCCATATATTTCTGGTGTTGCTCCCCGAAAAGCTTCCATCGTCGCCTGACCTTCCTGACTGATCCCTTCCCGTTTGGATACCCTGTTAAAGGTCATCCAGAGGATCTTCAGATCGAGCAGGAATGATTGATGATCAACATACCAGACATCCAGCTTGAACTTTTCTTCCCAGCTTATGGCATTGCGGCCATTAACCTGTGCCCAGCCAGTTATGCCGGGTCGTACCTCGTGGCGACGAGCCTGCTCAGGAGAATAAAGCGGCAGATACTGCATCAGCAAGGGGCGTGGACCTACCAGACTCAAATCGCCTTTAACAACGTTCAGCAATTGTGGCAGTTCATCCAGACTCAGTCTGCGCAGCAACTTCCCGAATGGTGTCAGCCGCACCTCATCGGGCAATAGATACCCGTTTGCATCACACTGATCGGTCATGGTTCGAAATTTATACACATAAAATGGTCGCGCGCGCAACCCCGGGCGCTGCTGCTTGAACAGAACCGGCGAGCCCAGCTTGATGCGCACCAAAATAGCCGTAACAACTAATACTGGACTAAGGATAACTAATCCTAACATAGCAGAAAACATGTCAAAAAGTCGTTTCATAATAGCAACTTGAAAATTGATTCAAATTTTTTTACTCCAACCGTCAAAGAAAGTTCCGTTTCATAATATTTTCTGCCACATTCACCCATGTCATCAAGCTCCTGCCGTGACATACTGCAAAATTGCTCTACCGCCGCAGCTATACTCTGAGGGTTTTCAGGTAAACAGGGCAACCCCGCCTTGCCCTTCTCCACCAGGCTGGCCGCATCACCGAAAACTGCCATCAATATCGGGCGACCAGCTGCCATGTATGCTTGAGTTTTGGATGGAAGGGTTATCTTGAATAGAGGGTCATCTCGCAAATGGACCAACAGGACGTCTGCACGTGTAAGTATCGCACCTATTTCCTGCATCGGCATCCTGGGAAGAAAAAGGACACTAGCCAGCCCCATTTCTTCTGCCTTCTTTTTCAGTCGCTCTACTTCGATCCCCCCACCAACAAAAACAAACTGAACGTTCGGCTGGCTGCTACTAATAATTTTTGCAGCATCAAGTACCGCACCCAAAGCCTGGGCTTTACCCATTGTCCCGGCAAATACAATATTGAACTTTCCGTCCAAACCAAGCTGTGCATCTAAACCCGAATCAGTCTTTTTACGTTGAATATTTGCTTCATCGCACCAGTTGTAAATCACCTCAATTTTTTTCTCTGGAACCCCCCTTGTTACTAGTATTTCCTTAAAGCCTGGCGAAAGAACAACAATTTTGGCCGCCTGACGATATATAAGCCTGCAGCCTCTATCGACCATTCCCAGTATGCCAGAATTATTAAGCATCCCTGTTGCCGCAAGGGTATCCGGCCAGAGATCTTGAATATCATAGACAAAGGGTATTCGGCGAATCATGCTAATGATGGAAGCAGCAAATCCTACTGTAGCAGGAGGATGGTATACGTACATGACATCCGCCGGCTTTGCGAGCAAAGTGCCCATGAAGGCGGCAGAAAAGGCGAAACTGATATAGTTGGCAATTCGCTTTAAAGCCGAACCGTCATGGCTCGGGTAGAGCGGGACACGCAACACCGATATTCCATCAATATTTTCCCGCTGCAGCAGGCGGACCTTGTAGCCATCATACAATTTTCCGCCAGGGTAGTTGGGGAAGCCTGTCAACACTTCCACCTCATGCCCCAGACGCTCAAGCTCCTTGGCAAAAGCCAACCCCTTAAAGGTTGGCTCCGGGTCAAACCACTGGGTTAACATCAGAATTCGCATTCAGTTTTTCTTCCACACAACACGGTTTACGTAATCCGTATAGCTCAGTATAATGCGCAGCACCTTGTCTGATACATTCGGCATGGAGTAATCCCCGACCTGCCGGAGAGTACGCCCGATTCCCCGTTTTTGATCGGCCAGGATAGCCAACCCCTGATGTACCCTATCCAGCTCTAGTCCGGTCATCATCACGCTGGCTTCCTCCATCCCTTCAGGGCGCTCGTGTGCCTCGCGCAGATTCAGAGCCGGGAAGTTAAGGATTGACGACTCTTCGTTGATGGTGCCACTATCGGATAGCACGGCACGAGCCTGCATCTGTAGATGAACATAGTCGGTCAGGCCGAGCGGTTTCATCAGTTCAACCTTGTCGTGGAAACTGACCCCCATGCTTTCCACCCGTTTGCGTGTGCGGGGATGGGTAGAAACGATTACCCGCTTGCCATAGGTCTCCGCCAAGCTATTCAGGATGGCGACAAGCTTGCGGAAATTGATATCGGAATCCACGTTCTCTTCGCGATGAGCACTGACGACAAAGTAGTCAAAACGGGTAAGACCGAATGTAGTCAGGATGGTGGATGCTTCTATTTTTGGCAGGTAGTGATGCAGCACCTCATACATGGGCGAGCCGGTCTTGATAACCCGGTCCGGCGGCAACCCTTCCCGCAGCAGGTACTCGCGGGCGATATCACTATAAGTCATGTTGATATCGCTGGTGTGATCCACAATCTTCCGGTTGGTTTCTTCCGGCACCCGCTGATCGAAGCAGCGATTACCCGCCTCCATGTGAAAAATGGGAACCTTGCGCCGTTTAGCCGGAATGGCGGCAAGACAGCTATTGGTATCACCAAGCACCAGCAGCGCTTCAGGTTGTATCTCAGCCAGCAGCGGATCAATCTTTATGATCATCTGACCTATTGTCTCAGCGGCGGTAGCGCCGGCAGCACCCAGAAAGTAATCCGGTTTGCGGATATCCAGATCGTTGAAGAATATTTCGTTCAGTTCGTAGTCATAATTCTGGCCCGTATGGACGAGAATGTGCTCCATGTACTGGTCCAGCTTGGGGAGCACGCGGGAGAGCCGAATAATCTCCGGGCGTGTACCCACAACGGTCATGACTTTCAGTTTTTTCATTCAAACCTCTTTTAGCCACGAAAATAATCACAAATTGAAAAGTGCTAAAAAACTTTTATCTCACAGGGATGAAGGGGATAAAGGGGATTAAAACCTTAAAGGCTTAAGTTTTTGGCTTACCAAAAAAAACCGTCTTGTTTTTCTGCCGTTATCCCTGCATCCCTTTTATCCTCTTTGCCGTTATCTCCTGCATCCCCTTCATCCCTGTTAAATCAGGTTTACCTGCTCAAAAAACGTATCCGGCTTCTCCGGATCAAATATCTCATTGCACCACATAACAGTAACCATGTCTACCTCGCCGGTATTACTGATGTTATGGGTATAACCTGTAGGGATATCAACAACTTCCAGTTTATCTCCGGAAACAGGATACTCGATAATCTCCTCAGCTCCTATCTTTCTGAACCTGATCACTCCCCGGCCGCTGACCACCAGGAACTTCTCGTTCTTGGTGTGATGCCAGTGATTCCCCTTGGTAATGCCAGGCTTGGAAATATTAACCGACACCTGCCCCCGGTCGGGAGTCTTGATGAACTCGGTAAATGAGCCCCGTTCGTCAACATTCATTTTTAATGGATAACTGAACCGGTCGTCAGGCAGGTAACTGAGATAGGTACTGTACAGTTTCTTTACAAAAGTATCCCCCATGTTCGGTATGCTTCTCTGTTCCCGGCTATCTGGGAATGATCGGATCAACTCTACAATTGCTCCCAGCTTAATAGTATGCACCGGCAAAACCGTAGAAAAACCGTCCTGAACTTCTGACACCCCGTCAAGCAGGGCAATGAGGGTACGTACCACGTCGTCAATATAAACCAGGCTCATGACAACTTCAGGGTCATTGACCTGGATCGGTAGCCCGTGAGCTGTATTATGGCAGAATGTTGCAACACCTGAGTTGTAATTGGGACGACACCACTTGCCGAACACGTTAGGAAAACGAAATACATATACTTGTGCACCGGTAGCCTGGCCATATTCAAAGACCGCGTTCTCCGCACCGCGCTTGCTGGCACCATAGGGATTATCCTGTGCCGCTTGGGTAGAGGACGCAAGAGCAATTGGAACCAGTCGCCCCTCTGAGGAGAGGTGGCTGCAGATCTGCTCCGTGAGTCCGGTATTACCTGTTTGAAACTCCTCCGGATTCTGTGGCCGGTTAACTCCAGCCAGGTGAAACACGAAATCAGCCTGGTCAAGGAGGCTGGCAAGGGTTGCTGGATCATCGTGGATGTCGAAGCAAAGTACACGTAGATCCTCGCGACTTTGTAAGGTTACACGCAGATTTTTGCCAACAAATCCTTCGGAACCAGTTATCAATACTGTATTCATAAAACCTCAAATAGAAATCTATATTTCACAGGGATTCAGGGGATGAAGGAGATAATAATCTCAAAAGCTAAAGGACTTAAACTCTTTTGGTTTAACCCATATCTTTCTTCTTTGATTCTGAAGTTATCCTCTGTATCCCTTTCATCCCTGTTAAATTGCCTTTGGTTTGAAATCTTGTCCAGTTTATATCAATGCTAAAGGCCAAGATCCTGCTTGATATAATCAAGTTTCAGCAACAGCTCCTTAATTTCTCCCACATTCAGCCGCCTGGTGTTATGAGAATTATAGTCCTCAATTTCAGCTATCTTCTCTTCACCCTCTGTGAAATACTTCCCATAGTTCAAATCCCGGTCATCCGGCACAATCCGGTAATAGCCGCCCAGATCCTCGGCTTTAACCCTCTCTTCCCGTGTCAACAAGGTTTCGTAAAGTTTTTCTCCATGGCGGGTGCCGATCACCTTGATTGGATTGTCAGCTTGTAACAGATCCTTGACGGCTATCGCCAGATCCATGATCGTAGATGCCGGGGCTTTCTGTACAAAAATATCGCCCTGGCGGGCATTATTAAAGGCATAGATCACTAAATCTACTGCGTCCTCAAGCGACATAAGATAACGTGTCATATTCGGATCAGTAATCGTAAGCGCCTTGCCCTCGCGAATTTGCTTGATAAAAAGCGGAATAACCGAACCGCGCGAGGCCATGACATTGCCGTAGCGGGTCCCGCAAATAATGGTTTGTGATGTATCCGTTGTGCGGGCCTTGGCAACCATCAATTTCTCCATCATCGCCTTTGAAATACCCATTGCATTGATCGGATAAACCGCCTTGTCGGTGCTGAGAGTGATGACCTTTTTAACTTTATTGGATAAGGCCGCATTAAGCACATTCTCCGTACCCAGCACGTTGGTCCGCACCGCCTCCATTGGGTAGAATTCGCAGGAAGGCACTTGCTTTAGGGCTGCAGCATGGAAGACATAATCAACACCATGCATCGCTGATTGAAGACTGTCATAGTTGCGCACATCACCAATGTAGAATTTGACTTTGGAATTATTCAGCTCAATCCGCATGTCTTCCTGTTTTTTTTCGTCACGGCTGAAGACACGAATTTCCTTGATATCAGTATGAAGAAAGCGCTGCAGAACCGCGTTACCGAAAGAACCGGTACCGCCGGTAATTAGTAGGGTTTTGTTTTCAAACATAGTTTATAAACCTTTCATAAAAAGTACTATTATTTTCCGATATTCACCATTAATTGCCCTTAAAGCATAAATTAATGGTGCCAACAAATAAAATATAAAATAAGGAAGTGAGTATATGTACCTAAGTAAATATCTGTAAATTATAATATTATTAAAATATGCATCGAAATTATCACATATTATATTTGTATTGAACTTTTTAGCCTTCTTAGATTTTAAAGCATAATATGGATAATGATATATCAATAAGCGCTTAGCTAATGAATTTCGAAGAGTAGGCAGTTGGCTAAATGTAGCATCAAACAAATCAAACAAATTGTTTATAAATACATTCCAGTAGTTATACCCGCCTGAATTGTTTCTCTTATAAGCTACCATATAAGATTCAAATTTAATTAACTTAGAGGCGGTTGAACATATTTTTAAAGCTAAACCCCATTGGACAAGATTTGTACCTATAAAATAATTTGCATCTAATAGTAGTTTCTTTTTTGAAAATATCACAGATGAAATGCATGTAAGTCCTATGTTAACAGATAAAATAAAATCTGAAGATTTATCATATATTTTCATTTTATTTGATACGCTAAATGGTATTTCAGATTGAGATTGAACAAAACCACATGTATTCATATATGCAAGATCTGGCTCTTCATCAATTAAAGCTCTACATATTATATCTAAAGCATTCGGCCTCAAAAAATCATCATCGCCTAAAATAAGTACATAATCAGACAATGCTTCATTGTATGATTTTGCTATATTTCTGTCAGAACCAATATTTTCATCATTCCTAATATATCTAAAATTAATATTTTCTGTAGGTAGATTTAATATGTAACAA
>JBAQPK010000491.1:0-2869 GCA_049305715.1 Desulfuromonadaceae bacterium
CTGTGACCCAATGTTCCTGGTCAAAGTCAATGGTGACGTTCTTCAGGTTTTTGAATTGGTGTGTCGGGCTATCTATTGAGCTTCCGATTGTAAATTTGTCTAAACGCATGGCTAAATTTTCTCTGTGAGCTTTAGTCGGTCGTACTGTTTCCGGCCCTTAGCATCAGTTACAGCCTCTACGCTGAGAACATTAGCCTTGTCCAGACCTCTCAGTTCAGCATATAAAATCTCAATCTGATCGGTAGTTGCACCGACATCGGCTACTCCACACAAGCGAAATGCTTCTTGCGCTGGCAGCCAATCGCCCGCCTCTGCGAGTACTTCTATCAACTTTTTCATCACAGCGGAGATCTCCTTTTTTACTTTTATCTTGCGCGTTCTGGGCTGCTTTGCAAGCTCTTCACGCTCGACTCGGATGCGCTCTAGTAGAACGCTAGCCGGTTCGTCACTCGGGTCTTGCGGCACCAGTTGGCCGGAGAAAGCTCTTTTTAGTATATTTTTGCGTTGAGCTTCAGATTGTTTGAGAGAATATTGGACTGCGGCTTCCTGTTCCGAGATATTGCCTAAAGCCGCAATTAGCATGTTAGCAATTACTTCAATTTCATCAAGAGGGGGCAGAGGTATAGGAATCTTCTCTACCAGTGACTTATTGAGAGCAGGTTGATTGTTACCGCTACTTCCCCTGCGCGTTTCTTCATATTGAGACCACAACCAAAAGTAAACAAACTCTGATCTTATCTGGGTTTCAGAAACCCATATTGCAGCGCAGTTCTGGTTATTGGCTGCATCAATATCGAGAATCGATACCTGTCCTCGCGTCTTACCCTCACCAATCATGCCGAGCAACACTGATCCTTTGGGGTTTACCTGCGTACTGCTATTTTTCAATCCTTCTTCGGAAATATGTTCTCGTGTTGAGCTAATCCGTGAGAATTGAATCTCTCCAGAACTCGCCCAAGGGATCTCACCGTCCCAGTAACCGGGTTCCTTCCGGCTTGGAGTTGCCCCAACGCCTACGTAGAAGCACAGTCCCAAATTAGCCCACACCCACTCCTCCGGCAATTCAGGCATATTGGTGACATCTTGCTTCACAGGCTCGGGGTATTTATCCTGCCACCCATTGGGCGGGGTTTTGACTTGTTCCTTGAACTTGGTGAGTTGCTTTTCTTCCCAGCGCTGGCGTCGTTCGGCAAGGATGCGGGCGAGCAGTTGCTCACCTTTTTCTTGAACCTTATTTTTCTGTCGCCATTCAGCAGTCAGCGCCCCCTCAACCGCCGCTTTCAACAGCGATTGCCGGTATTGCGCCAGCTTCTTCTGCGCGACCTTCAGTTCGGCCACCCCGGCGTCAAGGTCGGAAAGGAGTTCTTCGAGTTTTTCGACTATACGAGTTTGTTCTTTGAGGGGAGGTAAAGGAAGTTCGATTTCTTCAATGCTACGGGAGGACAAGTGCTTTACTGTTACCGATGAAGTTGCCGCGTTAATGGCGGCAAGAAAACCAGGCAATGCATACTCCAGCAACTTGTTAGAATAGAAGTTCTCATTCGGTGTGATTTTACAGACTCGCTGATTGAGCAGTCCAGGGCTGCTCTTCCAACGCGCGGAATTAAAATCACCATCCATACCGATGAGTAATTCACCTGAACTGACTAAAAATTGGCTATCAAACTCCCCGGTATAAAAAGTGTCCGTTGCACCTGTTAGAATATCTCTTATGCGAATCAAAGGCATACCAATGGAAGGATGAAAAAGTCTAGATTCAAAAGGGGCTCCGTTTAGCACGAAAGCAACATCTCTGAGACATACTCGTTCCCACGTTTCATGTTTTGAAAGAAGTCCTGTCTTGTCTTCTGAAATAATCTCTTTAAGACTTTTGGTCAATGCCATAGCGTTTCAGCGGCTCACGCCACTAACTCCTCATTCATTTCATTCATCACCGTATCAAGATCCGCCCCAAACAGCCCCCACGCCTTCTGCAGCCCGCCCTTGTCGGCAAACTCCGCATAGTCAAAATCATCCCGCCCAATAGTGCAACTGGCGGCAATATGGTCCTTCATCAGCCGCAGCCATTCTGTCTGCTCTGGAGTAAAAGCAGTGGTACGTTGGGCATTGTGGCGGAAGATCCACTCTTGAAATCGCAAATTTATAGTGTCCGCAAAGGGCTTCAGTTCACTGTCGAGTCCAATGGCAAAGCGCACCAGAGCAATCAGGTCGGTCATCTGCCGTTTGCTGTCAGCACCCTTTACCTGGCTTTGCTGCACACGGTAATAGGCGCTCCATAACCGCTCGGTGGTCAGCATCAATGGTGGGCGGGAGAGCATGTCGTGCAACTCCTCAATCATCTCAAAAGTCAGCTTCCGACGTTGATAGGGCTGCTGATAGAAGAAACCGAGCGCGGCGATCTCGTCCTTGTTGGCAGCAATGTAGTCAGCAAATTTCTGAATGGTCTTGTTGGCGGCGGCTTCGGCTTGTTCACTGTACCCACTAAAGGTGACTTGGTCGAGGTTGATGTGGTCGATTACCTGCTCGCGCTCCTGACGCGCTGCTTCAATTACCTCTCTCAGTTCAGGCTTGTCAAAAGGGGCGCAAGCTGTTAACAGGCGCTGACTACGAGCGGCTTGTAATTCCTCTTCGGTCACGGTTTCTTCCGTACGACTGATACCCTTTGTCTGAGCCGCTACAATGGCGGCTTCGACGATCTTATCCGGGTCCAGCGCAGCCAACAGACCTTTGGCAATATTTGGCAAAGAAACACCATCAGCCGTTTTGGCAATACGGCTCAGTGTCTTGTCGTCCAATTGTTTTGCCAGTCGTATCAAACGATTGGCAAGGCTGAGTACGGTGTCATTATCGCGGTGACCAATGGCTATTC
>JBAQPK010000492.1:0-4177 GCA_049305715.1 Desulfuromonadaceae bacterium
GGTAGAGGGACGATGCCTGGGCCTTGGCTGTCCGAGCCCGCCTGCCTACCCAGCTGGAAGCGATCGCATGGGCGCTGAAGAAGCCGCAGGTAAAAACCCCCACCCCGGCCACAATCAGAGGCAGCGATCCGGAAAGCGTGATCAGCGTCCCGCCCAGCATGACCGAGAGTGCCAGCCTGATCATGAAGGGGCGCCCGAAGCGGTGAATCAGGCTGCCGACGACCCCCGAGCTGAACGAGCCGAGGAGATAGACCAGAAAGATCAGGCTGACCTGAAACTGGCTCAGGCTGTAGGGCGGGGCGAGCAGGCGGAAACCGATGTAATTGTAGAGGGAGATGAACCCACCCATGGACAGGAAGGCCAGCGCATACAGGCAGAACAGGCCGGGATCGTGGAGGTGCTGCAGCAGCGACGTGAACAGGTACTGCAGCCGGAACGGCCGCTGACGGAAGTTGGTTGACGGCGGGAGGCTCTTCAGGAAGACCAGGCTGAGCAGCAGGCTGCCGACGCCGATCAGCGCGATCGCACTGTGCCAGGGAACGTACTCGCAGAGCAGCGCCGAGCCGATGCGCCCGCTCATTCCCCCCAGCGCGTTGCCGCTGATGTAGAGTCCCATGGCATGACCGATCGCCTGCGCGTCCATCTCCTCCCCCAGGTAGGCCATCGCCACCGACGGGACGCCAGCCAGCACGATCCCCTGCAGCAGCCTCAGCAGCAGCAGCGATTCGAACGAGTGGCTGAAGAGTGTGGCGACAGCCAGCAGCGAAGTCAGGAAGAGCGCCACCGTCATGACCTGGCGCCGCCCCAGCGTTTCAGAGACGGTACCGGCAATCAGCATGCCGAGCGCCAGTGCAATCGTTGAAAACGAGAGCGGCAGACTTGCCACGGCAGGTGAAACCCCGAACTCCTGTGCAAACAGCGGGAGAAGCGGTTGTACATTGTAGAGTGTGACGAAGGTGACGAAACCGGCGCAGAAAAGAGCCACGTTGATACGCCGGAACGCGGAGGTGCCGACCCGAACCGCTCCTTCCGTAATAGCGGACATCCAGTCCTTCCTTTCAGATTAATTGACAGATCTGCTTACATCACTCAATACCAATAACCGAGGTAAATTACTACCCGTAGTTTGGGCCCCTGGCTCGCGCAGGGTGCGAACCAAGGTCTCTATTGACAACGGGGCGTATTTGGGCGATTGTTCCTCCCATACAGGCAGAACCGCGCAGGTCGGCGTCGGAGAGACAGGTTCTGAACTTCCGGATTTTCCCCGGGGAGCGAACGTGAACGTAATACTGAAAACCTGCGGCCAGGTTGCAACCCTGGCACTTCTCCTCCTTGCGGCAGGCTGCTCCTCCACCTCGACTTTTACCGCGTACCCCCACAGAATCCAGCCCCTCCTCACCTCCATGACAAACCGCACTCCGATCGATTTTTCGCAGTGCCTGCTGAGCGAATGTAAAAGCAACGACCTGATACTCTACAACATGGAGCGGGGGAGGTACGCCCAGGTGGTCGGCAACGGCGACGTCAGCATGTCCGACTTCAGGGCGTCGATGGAAAAAATCAGGGAGAACGACGAAAAAGCCCTGATCAGCGCTTCCGCTATCGGCGCCAATGTGGCGTCAACCCTGGTCAACGACAACGCGCTGCCGTACGAAGGCGAGGGGTACGAGCGGGTGCTGCTGCACCACTACCAGGCGCTCAATTACCTGCAGAAGAAGGATCTGGAGGGGGCCGGAGTCGAAGTCCGCCGTGCCAATGCCGAGCAGAATGAATCGCTGATACGGTTTGAAAAGGAGCTGGACAGGAGCCGGGAGGCGGCGGCGGAGAAGAATGTCGGTTCGGACGGCGTCTCCCGCATCGATACCCAGTATGCCCAGATGGACGAAGTGGCTGGCAAGGTGAAAAATTCGTTCCAGAATGCATATACCTTCTACCTTTCGGGATTTATCTATGAATTGCTCCAGCAGCCCAATGACGCCTATATCGACTATAAAAAGGCGCTGGAAATCTATCCTGACAACTGGTACCTGCAGCAGGATGTGCTGCGGCTGGCGGAAAAACTTGAGATGCGTGAGGATCTTGAGGAACTGAGGCGGCGATTTCCACATGACACGCAGCGTTTTGTCGACGAAAACGGCGTCGGCTCCGGCGAACTGCTGGTGCTGTTCGAGGATGGTTTCGTGCCACGGAAGCACGAGATAAAAATTCCCATTCCGATAAGCAGTGGTGGGCTTGTCACCATAGCGTTCCCGATCTATCAGGAAAAATGGTCGGATCAGACACCGTTGATGATCCTCAACGACAGTGAACTCATCGGCAGCACCGAACCAATCTGCGACATCCGCGCATTGGCGGTCAAGGCGCTGAAGGAAAAGGCACCAGTGATTGCCACACGTCAGATTATCCGGGCGGTGGCCAAGGGGGTGACTACAGCCGAGGCCAGGAAGAGGATGGGAGAGCTCGGACAATTTGCTTCCACTATATGGAACCTGCTCAGCGAGAACGCCGATCTGCGGAGCTGGCTCACCCTGCCCGCCAACGCCCAGATTTTGCGGACGACACTCCCCGCAGGCAGCTACAGGGTGGCGCTGCAGCATCCGATGGCGCCAGGAACGACGTACACCGATGTCACCATAAACGCCGACGGCAGAACCGTTCTGCAGGTGGTTCGGGCCGGGGGCCAGATTTACAGCTCGGCCACGGCGTTTTAGCGGCTGCACCCCCAGGGGGCAAGAGTACACGATGCTCTCCCGCCGACAGCGGGAAAATAGAAGGGAGGATCCTATGATCGCATTTCTGAAATCTTTGACAGCAGTTCTTGTCTCGATGCTGGTGCTGCCGCTTTTTGTCTCCGCTGCGGAACCTGTCACGGGAGAGAGGGACACTATTTATATCGGTGACCTCACGGTTAAGCCGTCGGTGACCGAAATGGCGGGGAAAAAGAAACGGCTGACCGAACTGAAGCGGGTGTCGGATTCCCTGGAGAGCCAGCTGATTTCCGCGTTGAACGCTACCCGGGTCTTCCAGCTGGTGGAGCAGAGCAGCGAGTCTGGCGCTGAACAGGAGCAGGAGTTCGCACCCGTGACGGCCGAAACCGATGACAAGCATGCCGCGCAGGCCGGGAGGGCGGCAGGCGCAAGATTCGCCTTCCTGCCCCAGATCGACGGTTTTGAAGACAAGTCGGAAACCGCCGAATACCGTGCGATCGGCCGGGCGTCCCTGAGCCGCAGGCTGTTTCTGTCGGCGGTCGTACAGGTTGTCGATACGACTACCGGCAAACTGCTCCCCGACTCCCCCAGCATACAGCTTGTCAAAACCGAAGAGATCAAGAACGCCCGGATAGGGCAGATTTCAGGGAGTGACGAAGTCATCGTCGCCCTGGCCAAAGAAATGGCGAATAAACTGTCACAGGAGGTTGTCGCCCTGCTCCGCCCGGCAAAGGTTCTGGCGGTGACCGGAAGGCAGGTACTGTTCAACCGGGGAAGTGATGCGGGATTTATTAAGGGTGATCTAGTGGAAATTTACTCCGTTCAGAATGTCAAGGATGATGATACCGGCGAGCTGTTCCGCAACGAGGTGCCGGTGGGGCAGGCGGTGATCACACGGATTGAAAAAAACCAGAGTTATGCGACAATTAGCGGGGACGATCTGGGTATCACCAAAGGGTGTGTGGTCCGTTTCATGAAAACGGCGGCAACTCGCGCGGCTGAAGGTGAGCCCCCTCCCGATGCGACACTGCCGGAATTCGGGACGAAAGGTGATGCGGGGAGTACCCCCGGTTCAGGTGAAAAACCACTCAAGTGGAAATAGGGAGGGTATATGATGAAACAGGGAAAAAACTTCGTTATCGGCGGCATGGCTGCTGCTGTCCTGATTGCGGCGCTTGGGCTGGCCGGGTGCAGTACGACGGCCGGAGTGGAGACGACCGGCAGGATGACATGGGATGAAGAGGGAGCCCGAACGCTTGAAAAGAACGTAGTATTCAACAACAGCGGGTTGAAGGGAGATATTCAGATCGTCGATGTAAAAAGCACCATGGCGGGGGACATCATGAGGGCCCAGGCGACGCTTCGCTCCAAAGGCAGGGATACCCTGCCGTTCCAGTACCGGTTTGACTGGTATGACGCCGGTGGTATTGAAATAAATGCCGGGGCCGGCTCCTGGAAACCGCTGGTTC
>JBAQPK010000493.1:0-2536 GCA_049305715.1 Desulfuromonadaceae bacterium
GCTTGGACGTACACGAAAGAACAGGCGATTCAGGTGATTTGTTACGCGGCTTTTTTGAAGTCGATGTCTATTTCGGCGAAGGTGCCTTTGTCGTTGATCTGCGATTTAGGGCTTCCAAGAACAGCAACATTAGCCCTGACCTTAGTCGGTGTGAAGTCATTGACCAGACTCTGATAATAGTAGAATCTTTTAACTATTCCCATGATGATCTCCTTTTTTGTGCTGATTTGTGTTTGATCGATACGTCACTTCGCCCGTTGCATCCCAACTCTAGATATTTCACGCAAATTCTACCCAAATTAAATCAAACGTTTGATTAAATATAAATTTACTCTCAAAAAAATAATATGTAAACAAATATGTTGCATGCTCCGTTCATAAGCACTCCGCGCTCGCCCCCACCACGGCTGCCGCTCCTACGTCTTTCCCCTTGACAAAACTCCTCAGACCGGTTAGAAAAAGGGCTCTTCGGGATGTAGCGCAGCCTGGTAGCGCACCTGCTTCGGGAGCAGGGGGTCGCAAGTTCAATTCTTGTCATCCCGACCATAAATTCAGGGAGTTACAGTTCATTCTGTAGCTCCTTTTTAGTGTGCGCAAGACGGGGCACAGGTTGATGTTTGCGTGGTACTCATGCTTTCTTTTTATTCTTCTGCGTATGGGGAGATGTATTAGTTTTTTGTAGATGAGGAATATTCATTTTGTGGGAAAATGGATCAGGAACAGGGGATGTTGAAAGCAGGATGTCCGGGTGGTGCAATTTGCCAGTATACCCGTTATAATTAATTTTAAACAGACTGTTATTTCACTTTCCGAGTGCTATAATCCAATCAGCTGGAAAGAAGTATAAATCCGTTAAGAAGGAGGGCTTACTATTTATGGATGAGACTCCACCAGACTGTTGCCCAAAATAGGAATCAAGAGTATTCCGATTGAAATACAGGATCGGATAAAAACCTAAAAGGTAAATTGAGTAATAAAAAAAGAGAAGCCCCCCGAGTGATTTGGGGGGCTTTTTATATGCCGATGCGCCGTTTATACGCTATCCGGATTTATTCCAACACCCGCGCATCAACCGCAAAATATTCAGTTTCTCCGAAACACGTCGTAGGGATACCGATATGTTGTTCGTACGAAAGTGCCGTCTTTTTCCCAAGCGATGCATTGATTTTGGCGATCAGGGTTTTGTCACGGACTGAAAAAAGAAACTTCTCCGGCAATGCACCCGCTATCGGCAGCATCTGCAACTCCCCTTCCCACGTCTTGCATAGCCATCCTTTTTCGGAAAACTTTTGGACGTATCCGATTCGATCGCCCTTGGAGTAGCTCCAGTTAAGAACGATCGCAAGATAGCCCGCGGACAGAACAGCTACAGCTATCATCAGCAGAACCGCTATTTTCAGGGATTTTTTACCTATTTCCTCAAACGTCATGCGTCCTCCCAGCGGATCAATCAGAACCACCCGTCTCTCATGCGGAGTTCCCGGATGGAACTAAACGAACCAATTGTAAATTATTCGGGCAGTATATCAGGCAGAGTCGGAAAAAGATTGAGAAAAAGTGAATGCGTGTTACAGGTATTGCAATGAACCCGATGTGGGTTACACTACTCACCGGTACTGCTACCAAACCGGAGGATACCATGATTCTGTATGTTATGCGGCACGCCGAAGCGGTAGAGGGGAGTGACACCCTGCAGGAAGAATGGCGTTATTTGACAGAAAAGGGGAGGGTGGCTGCTAAAAGAACCAGCTCTTCGATTGCCAGGTTCGGTCCTAAACCGCGGCTGACCATCACAAGCCCCCTGACCCGGGCGGTTCAAACAGCCGAGATCGCTGCTGAAAAGGCCTGCCGCAAAAATATTGTCGTTGCAAGCGGGCTTCTCCTGCCGGGCGCTGACGTTGGTGAGTTGGTCGCCCATCTGAAAGGGTGCAGGGATGCCCGGCACGTCATGGTTATCGGGCACGAACCCCAGCTTGGTTCGCTGGTCGCGACGCTGCTTGGCCGCGAGGACGGTACGATCTCGCTGAAAAAAGGGGCGTGTGTTGCTTTGAAGCTTGATACAGGCACGGATTGCAAGCCAGCCGGCTTTCTCTGGTATCTGGCCCCTGGCAGGAAAAGGAGCACATCCCTCAAAAAAGCATTTCCACAAAAATAGCTATGTAGATGACGTACCTGCGACCACCGGATAAACGGATGCCTTTTGAGATGGGGGTGCGGGAAAGAAAATTTCAAGAAGCAATCAGAAATCGTTTTGAAGCCTTCGGGGAGAGAAACGCACTGCAATTATCCTGATACAGGCCAGCGACAGAACCAGGGCAATGATCATTGCAACCTCCTGCCAATCCATGTCCCGGTACCAGAAAGCCATGACTTCGGTCAGAACGGTTACAATCACGGTATCAATTATGTAGGTCACTTTCACCCTTCCTTCAGTGAAATAGGAAAGAGCCGTCCTCAGAACCTCAACCACTGCAAGTACGGTAAGCATGTCTACAAGGATTGATTTGAACGCCGCATGAAAATCACCGTTCAGAAC
>JBAQPK010000494.1:0-4862 GCA_049305715.1 Desulfuromonadaceae bacterium
CTATGTATGCATCAGTTTCCACGGCGCGATTAAATCATAACGGCTCCGGTGCGTCAACCGTAACCCCTTTGCTTCCGGAAAAAAACACCCCGGCAACTAGGAGGGGAAGTTGCCAGGGCAAATGAGGGTTCGCTAGAACCCCCGCAATGTTTTGTTGATATAAATATATCAGTTTCCGGGTGTGGGAGCAAGAACTAAAAAAGTGGTAACCTGTCGGCATTACGAATAAAAATGTATTAACTTCACTCGGATGGCCGGCGTTGATTGGCGGTCAGCCGTCGTTGAAGCGCTGATTATTCCTTCGAATCCGCCTTCCGGGGCGCCGCCGGGGGGAGAGACGCAGCAAGACCCTCAGCCAGTGAAGTGTAGCGCAGTTTCACCCCCAATCGATCAATCATCCGGCGGTTATCGACCACCCGCGACTGACTGACATAGGAGAACATCAAAGGGGACATGACCTGGCGCGCTTCGTCACGCGTTACCTGCCGCTGGCGCGGCAGCCCGAGCGCATCCGCGCAGGCATTGAAATACGACGTCATGCTCGACGGGTTCCCGTCGCTGACATTAAATATCTCGCCGTCTTCCCCCCTTGCGGCTGCGGCGATGCAGACCGCAGCAAGGTCGTCGGCATGGATGCGGTTGCTCGGGCCGGACTCGTCCTCATTCAACAGCGGTTGGCCCTGGCTGATCTGCATGAGCGGCAGTCGCCCCGGACCGTAAATACCGCTTACCCGGAGAATTACGACCGGAACATCCATGACGGCGCCGTACTCGCGAAACGCCGCTTCGGCATCAAGACGGCGCTTGCCCATTGCCGAATCGGGAGTTGTCGGAGATTCTTCCGTTACGACTCCGCCATCTTCGCCGCTGTAGACCGATGTAGCGCTCATGTAGACAATCCTGGCCGGCTTTTTCGTGCCGCTGATCCGGGTGATGAAGTTTCTGGCGCGGCTGTCGGCAATTCCTCCTCCCGGCGGCGGGACGAGATAGAAAAGGATGCTGTCGGCGAGGTCCTGCAGCGGCGGGCCAGCCGGGTCATCCAAAGCGGAGACGATCGTAGTGAAGCCGGCAGATTCGAGCCTGGAACCATGTTCAGCCGACCTGACCATACAGGTGACGTGGGCCCCTGATTCCTGATATGCTCGCGCTATCCGTTCACCGATGTACCCGCATCCCGCGATAAAAATTTTCTGCATGATATTCTCCACGGCTGCTACGCCAGAAATGCCTTTACGATCGGCTCCATCGCACCGGTTGCGGTTTCGACCGCCGCTTTCCGCTCTGCCGCGCTCATGAACTGCTGGAGGTATTTCCTCGCCTTCTTTCGGTTGCCCGCGATGGTTTCTGACATCTTGCACAGAATCCCGATCGGGACCCCGTTGCGGTACCCGGTCACCAGCTTTTCAATTTCATCGCTACGCTGCTGTTCCGTCCAGGTCTTGTACAGAGATGCGCCCAGGTCATTGGTCGTATCAAGCATCTTTTCCTCGCAGAAAATTGATTAAAAAAACCCCGCGAATTGCTCCGCGGGGTCGAATTGTATCATTACTTACAGCAGGAAACTACTTTTTCTCGTACGTCAGCGCCGCGAGCTTCTGGTAATACTCAAACCTGCTTGCGGTCCAGGCGGTAGCCTTCTTCATCAGAACGGCGGCACCTTCGGGGTTGGTCTTCTGCAGTACCTTGTAGCGGTTCTCGCCGTACGCATAGTCCTCGAATGATGTGGTCGGGGACTTGCTGTCCAGCTGCAGCGGGTTCTTCCCTTCGGCGGTCAGAGCCGGATTGTAGCGGTACAGCGGCCAGTAACCGCAGGATACCGCATTCTTCTGCTCATCGACGGCGGTGGTCATGTTGATGCCGTGGGCGATGCAGTGTGAGTAGGCGATGATGATTGAGGGTCCGTCATAGGCTTCCGCTTCCATGAAGGCCTTGACGACCTGTGCCGGGTTGGCTAGCGATACGTTGGCGACATAGACGTTGCCGTAGGCCATTGCCATCATGCCCAGGTCTTTCTTGGCCATTGCCTTGCCGCCGGCTGCGAACTGCGCCACGGCGCCGGTCGGGGTGGATTTGGATGCCTGCCCGCCGGTGTTGGAGTAGACCTCGGTGTCGAGGACCAGGATGTTGACGTTTTTGCCGGAGGCGATGACATGGTCGAGGCCGCCGTAGCCGATGTCGTATGCCCAGCCGTCGCCACCGACGCACCAGACCGAACGCTTGACCAGATAGTCGGCCAGCGGCAGCAGCTGGAGTGCCGTTTTGTCCTTGCTTCCCTTGAGGGCTTTCTTGAGGGCTACAACACGCTCACGCTGTTTCTCGATGCCGGTCTGGTCCGACTGGTCGGCGGCGAGGAGCTCTTTGACCAGCGGCTGGAAGGCTTTGGCTGATTTACCGCCGGCGAGTTCTGCTGCCAGTTCACGGGCCGATTCGGTGAACTTGTCCACCGCCAGACGCATACCGAAACCGAATTCGGCGTTGTCTTCGAACAGCGAGTTGGACCAGGCAGGTCCGCGGCCGTCGGCACGCTTGGCCCACGGTGTGGTCGGCAGGTTGCCGCCGTAGATGGAGGTGCATCCGGTGGCGTTGGCGATCATGGCCCGGTCGCCGAACAGTTGGGAGAGCAGTTTCAGGTATGGTGTCTCGCCGCAGCCGGCACAGGCGCCGGAGTATTCGAAGGTTGGACGGACCAGCTGGCTGCCGCGCAGGGTGTCCAGCTTGAGCTTGGTCGGGTCCATGTCGGGCAGTGCCAGGAAGAAGTCGTAGTTGGCGGCTTCAGTGGCTCTGAGCGGTGCCTGGAACTGCATGTTGATGGCCTTGTGTTTCGGGTCTTCCTTGCTCTTGGCAGGGCAGTTGTGCACGCAGGCGCCACAGCCGGTGCAGTCTTCCGGAGCGACCTGGATGGTGTATTTCATCCCCTTGAATTCGGGAAGTTTGCAGTCGGTGGACTTGAAGGTTTTGGGTGCGCCCTTCAGCAGTTTACCGTCGTAGGCTTTCATGCGGATCGTGGCGTGCGGGCAGACGAAGGAACAGATGCCGCACTGGATGCAGAGCTGCTCGTCCCATACCGGGATGTCGACGGCGATGTTGCGTTTCTCGTACTGCGAGGTGGCGGTCGGGAAAGTGCCGTCGGCAGGGATGAGGGATACGGGCAGGTCGTCGCCGAATCCGGCAATGATGCGGCCGGTGACGTCCTGGACGAATTTGGGTGCGGTTTTGGCAACAGCAGGCGGCATCTTGAGCTTGCTGGTCGCTTTGGCCGGCACCTTGACTTCGTGGATGTTCTTCAGCGCTTCGTCCACTGCGGCGTTGTTCATGGAGACGACTTTGTCGCCTGATTTGCCGTAGCTCTTCTTGATGGCGCCTTTGATCTCCTTGAGCGCGGTGGCCAGAGGGATGATGTTGGATATTTTGAAGAAGGCGGTCTGCATGATGACGTTGATACGCGCGCCGAGGCCCAGTTCTTCACCCAGTTTGATGGCGTTGATGACGTAGAATTTCAGTTTTTTGTCGATGATCTGCTGCTGCACTTCCTTGGGCATTTTGTCCCATACTTCGCCGTGCTCGAAGGGTGAGCAGAGGAGGAAGGTGCCGCCCGGTTTCACTTTGCTGACCATGTCGTACTTCTCCAGGAAGGAGAAGTTGTGGCAGGCGATGAAGTCGGCGTGGTCGATCAGGTAGGGGGCGTTGATGGCCTTTTTCCCGAAGCGCAGGTGCGAGATGGTGATGGTGCCGGCTTTCTTGGAGTCGTAGACGAAGTAGGCCTGGGCAAAGTTTTTGGTGGTCTCGCCGATGATCTTGATCGTGTTCTTGTTGGCGCCGACGGTGCCGTCGGAGCCTAACCCAAAGAACATGGCTTCGTAGGTGCCGTCCATGGCGGTGCGGAAGGATGGCGTGTAGTCGAGGCTGCAGTTGGTGACGTCTTCCTTGATGCCGACGACGAAGTGGTTTTTCGGTTTGGCTTTTTTGAGGTTGTCGAGGACGGATTTGGCCATGGCCGGGGTGAATTCCTTGGAGCCCAGGCCGTAGCGGCCGCCGACGATGACGGGATAGCCGTTGAAGTTGAATTTGCCGGCTGCCATGGCTTCGCCGATGGCGGTGCGGACGTCGAGGTAAAGCGGCTCGCCCAATGAGCCTGGCTCCTTGGTGCGGTCGAGGACGGCGATGCTTTTAACGGTTTTCGGCAGTGCCTTGATGAAGGCGTCCAGCGGAAAGGGGCGGTAGAGGTGGACTTTGACGACGCCGACTTTCTCCCCTTTTTTGTTGAGGGTTTTAACGGTTTCCTCGACGGTGTCGGCGGCGGAGCCCATGACAACGACGACGCGCTCGGCGTCTTTGGCGCCGGCGTAGTCTACCAGTTTGTATTTACGGCCGGTGAGTTTGCCGAATTTGTCCATTTCTTCCTGGACGATTTTGATGCAGGGTGCGTAGAACTGGTTGACGGTTTCGCGCCCCTGGAAGTAGACGTCCGGGTTCTGGGCGGTGCCGCGCATGACCGGACGGTCTGGGGAAAGGCCACGCAGGCGGTGTGCGTTGACCAGGTCGTCGCTCATCATGTGGCGCATGTCGTCAAAGGTCAGTTCTTCGACTTTCTGTACTTCGTGGGAGGTACGGAAGCCGTCGAAGAAATGCAGGAACGGGATGCGGCTGCGCAGTGTGGATGCCTGTGAGATCAGGGCGAAGTCCATGACTTCCTGGACGTTGTTGGAACAGAGCATCGCCCAGCCGGTGGAACGACAGGACATGACGTCGGAGTGGTCGCCGAAGATGTTCAGGGCAGCAGCAGAGATGGCGCGGGCGGAAACGTGAAAGACCGTGGAGGTCAGCTCGCCGGCGATCTTGTACATGTTTGGGATCATCAGCAG
>JBAQPK010000495.1:0-2389 GCA_049305715.1 Desulfuromonadaceae bacterium
ACCGACGAGAACGGTTACAAACGCCCGATGCGTATGTATCCGGCCCCGCACTACTCCATGGGCGGTCTCTGGGTCGATTACAACCTGATGAGCAATATCCCCGGCCTGTTCGTGCTGGGCGAGGCCAACTTCTCGGTCCACGGCGCAAACCGTCTGGGTGCTTCGGCCCTCATGCAGGGTTTGGCCGATGGGTACTTCGTTATCCCCTACACAATCGGCGGCTACCTGGCCACCGTCAAGCCGGGTCAGGTCAAGGCTGACCATGCCGAATTCAAGAAGTCTGCCGAGGACGTCACGGCTGAGCAGAACAAGTACCTCTCCATCAACGGCAAAAAGACCGTTTTCGAGTTCATGCGCGAAGTCGGCGGCCTGATGTGGGAAAACTGCGGTATGGCCCGCACCAAGGAATCCCTTGAAACAAATCTCAAGAAGATTCCGGCTCTGCGTGAAGAATTCTGGAAGAATGTCAAGGTAACCGGAAGCGGCGCCGAACTCAACCAGCAGCTTGAAAATGCCGGCCGTACGGCTGACTTCCTCGAGTTCAGCGAACTGCTCTGCCGGGACGCTCTGCACCGCAACGAGTCCTGCGGCGGCCATTTCCGTACTGAATATCAGGATGCGGGTGAGGCGCAGCGTGACGATGTCAACTTCTGTTATGTCGGTGCCTGGGAATACAAGGGTGTCGGCAAGGAGCCGGAGCTGCATAAGGAGCCGTTGAAATTCGACAATGTACATCTCGCCGTAAGGAGTTACAAATAATGAGCGATCACAAGACCATGACATTGACACTGATCGTGTGGCGCCAGAAAAGTGCCAACGATCCCGGTAAATTCGAGACCTATACCGCAAAAAACATCACCGAGCACCACTCGTTCCTGGAGATGCTCGACTGCGTCAACGAAGATCTGATCCACTCCGGAAAAGATCCGATTGTTTTCGACCATGACTGTCGCGAAGGTATCTGCGGTATGTGCTCACAGGTTATCAACGGTGCACCGCACGGCGGTCAGGACCGTACGACTGTCTGCCAGCTGCATATGCGTAAATTCAAGGACGGCGACACCATTTACATCGAGCCGTGGAGAGCCCGTGCCTTCCCGATCGTCCGTGACCTGATCGTTGACCGTTCCGCACTTGATAAAATCACTCAGGCCGGTGGTTACACTTCCTGTCACACCGGTGGTGTTGCCGATGGTAATGCTATTCTGATTCCCAAACCGATCGCCGATGAAGCTATGGATGCGGCAGAATGTGTCGGTTGCGGCGCCTGCGTTGCAGGGTGTCCAAATGGTGCCGCCATGCTGTATACCGGCGCCAAGGTTTCTCAGCTGGCGCTGTTGCCACAGGGCAAAGCCGAAGCGGCAGAGCGTGTCAAGAACATGACTGAAGCAATGATTGAATGCGGTTTCGGCAACTGCAGCAATCATTATGAGTGCCAGGCCGCATGTCCGAAGGGGATAAACGTCAAGTTTATCGCCAGAATGAATCGCGAGTTTCTCAAGGCACAGTTTGCCTGATTTTATCCAAATGTTCTGTACTGTACCATCGGGGCGGCCTTTATGGCCGCCCCCGTTTTTTGGGAGCTGAAACCCTGTGGATTTAGATCTGGTTCGCATCGAAGTTGACGTTATTGCGGATGCTCCTGCGCAATTGACCGCTGCGCTCTATGATGCATTGCGGAATCTTGAGCCGCAGTTTAAAGCGGTATCCTGTCCGGATCCGCAGAAGTCATGTACTTCCTGCAGTCGGCACACCGAGTGTCCTTACCGGATGTTTTTTACTCAACAGTTATCGTCCGATCCTGATGTTGTGCGACTTCATCAAAAACCGTCGTTGCCTTTTTCTCAGTATATATCCGGAATAGACGGCAACACATCGTACTGTACAGTAGGCTTGGTCGTTATCGGCAGTGCGGTTAATTATATTGGTTTATTTTATTCAGCTTTGCTCCGGATGGTTGAATCTGCTGTCTGTACCGTTCTGCCAGCTGTGACGTGTGCACTCCGTTCCTATAGCCTCGATTACCAATGTGTCCGGCACGATATTACGGATGCTGCATGTCTGCCTGATAACGTTATCCTCCTTTCCGGACTGCATATCCTGCAGAGCACCGTTCATTCCGACTCTGCCAGATTAACGCTGAAATCGCCGTTGCGTCTGTTATGTAATGGCTCAATTGCCCATGGTTTTGATTTTGCTGCATTTTTCAGATCGCAATTGAGACGTTGTTCTTCGTTATGTGCCTATTATGGTCCCGGTGAACTGGGTCTTGATTTTGCGCGTCTCTCCGGGGCCGCCCAAAACGTTGCTGTTTTCAATGATAAAATACGTTATACTCAGCCATTATGGTCCAAACGTCTTAACAGGGCAGGCCTGACAGGTACCGTCG
>JBAQPK010000496.1:0-1704 GCA_049305715.1 Desulfuromonadaceae bacterium
TTACTGTACACATCACCGTAAGCATGGCGACCGATGATGATCGGCTTTTTCCACGTGGAAACAACCGGCCGGATGTTGCCGGTGGAAATAGGCTTGCGGAACACCGTCCCGTCCAGCAGGCCCCGGATCGTGGCATTGGGGCTATCCCAGGCCTTTTTCAGGGAATATTCCCGCACCCGGTCTTCATTAGGGGTAATGGTGGCGCATTTTACTCCTACCCCATATTTTTTGATAGCCTGGGCGGCGTCGATTGTTACCTGATCGTTGGTGGCGTCGCGGTGCTTGACGTGCAGGTCATAGTAATCGATTTTCATGTCCAGATAGGGAAGAAGCAGCTTGTCCTTTACCAGTTGCCACATGATCCTGGTCATTTCATCGCCGTCCATCTCGACGATGGGGGTTGCCACCTTAATTTTTTTTCTCAAAATCATTTGCTAATCCTTAGTTACGTATATTAAGAGCGCCGCCGGCCAACAGCAATGTTTTCTGGCGCTCCGAGAAATCGTAAGACATTTCGAAGGCACAGTTCCGGGACAAATTCTTGACGATCATCTTGCCATTGGTTGCAATGATTGTGCGGATGTTTTCTATCTCCAGCAAATCGCCCTGTTTGATCTGCTCGTATGCTTCTTTTGCCTGGAAGGTGAGGGGCAAAATGCCGAAATTGATCAGATTGGCCGCATGTATTCTTTCAAAGGAACGGGCCATGACGACTTTTACTCCCAGATACATGGGACAGATGGCGGCATGTTCCCGCGACGAACCCTGACCGTAGGAAAGGCCGGCCACGATAATGTTCTGGCGCGCCGCATTTTTTACTGCCTGGGCCCGCCGCGCAAAATCCTTGTCCAGGTAGGCAAAGACATACTCCGCATATTGGGGGATATTGGAACGATATTTCATCAGTTCGCCAGCCGGCATGATATGGTCGGTGGTAATTTTATCTCCGACCTTGATCGTGACCTCGCCGGCTAATAAATCGGGCAGCGGCGTACAGTGCGGCGGTTGGCCGATGTTTTTCCCCCGGCAGATTGCGACGGACTCAGGTTCCATCTGGAGACCCGGTTTGAGAATCATCCGGTCGTCAACATAAAACTTTGCCGGCATGCTGACCGCCGGATAGGGTATGCCCAGATCGCGGGGGTCCGTAAAACGTCCCGTGATCACGGCGGCCGCAGCTGTTTCCGGACTGACGAGATAGACCTGGGCGTCGGCGGTGCCGGAACGGCCCTGGAAATTACGGTTTGAGGTTCTTAAAGAGACGGCGCCGGGGGAGGGACTCTGGTTGCTGCCGATACAGAAACCGCAGGCATTTTCCATGATCCGGGCGCCGGCAGAGAGAAAATCGGTCAAGTAGCCGTCCCTGGTCAGATTTTCCAAGACCTGCTTGGACCCCGGGGCGATGACAAAACTGACATCCGGGTGTGCCACTTTCCCCTTCAAGATGAGTGCGGCGGTGGCGAGATCCTTGTAGGAGGAGTTGGTGCAACTGCCCAGGCAAACCTGCTGCACAGGTATTGCCCCCATGGCTTTCACGCTGGTCATCTGGTCCGGACTATGGGGTTTCGCTGTCAAGGGTTCTAAAGCTGTCAGATTAATTTCTACGATCCTGTCATATCGGGCATCGGCGTCGGGCAGAATCTCCCGCCAATCCTCCTCCCGGTTTTCCGCCTTAAGAAAGAGCCTTGTTACGTCATCGCTGGG
>JBAQPK010000497.1:0-4471 GCA_049305715.1 Desulfuromonadaceae bacterium
GTTCACTGATGCCGGATAGGATTTCCTGGCGTATCGGTCCAAGCATCACGACACGCTGTTCGTTGATCAATTCCTTCAGTTCTTGTATCTGCGGTGAATCCTGAGGGGATGAACGGCGCAGAGCCAGAGACCAGATACAGGTATCGACAAGGACATTCATGACTGGCGGCGTTGCTGTTTATAGTCATAGTCGGCATCGTAATCCACGGAACCGAATAACGCCAACACTTCAAGCTGACGCCGTCGCTGGATATACTCCATCAACGCCTGAGAAACGGCTGCTTTCTTGGTGGTATGTCCACCAACTTTCTGAGCTTCCAGGATCAGGGAATCATCTATGGCAAGATTCGTTGACATCGGAATGCCTCCTTTTACACATATGTTTACACATAGTAATGTGTGGGTCGATGGTTGTCAAGAGACAAGCGCAAGGTCGGTTCCAACTGGCGTTGATAACTTACATCAGACCGATTGTATTCTTTCTTGCATTCCCTGCCGAGACTCTGCTATTATTTTCCGCCATTTTACCAACTTAGATTATATGCACTGAAAGGATCGCCACGTAATGTTGAAAATGTTTGATCATCTGTTCGGAATGTTTTCCAATGACCTCGCCATCGACCTCGGCACCGCCAATACCCTCGTTTACCTGAAGGGAAAGGGGATTGTGGTGCGTGAACCATCGGTTGTAGCGGTGCAGAAAATGCCCAACGGCCAGCAGAAGGTGCTTAAGGTCGGCATGGAAGCCAAACAGATGCTCGGGAGAACCCCCGGTTCCATCACCGCTATCCGGCCGATGAAGGACGGTGTCATCGCCGACTTCGACATCACGGAAGAGATGCTGCGCTATTTCATTCACAAAGTACATAACCGTAAAACCCTCGTCCGCCCCCGTATTGTCATCTGTGTGCCGTCCGGCATCACACAGGTTGAAAAGCGTGCGGTGAAGGAATCGGCCGAATCGGCCGGAGCCCGTGAGGTGTATCTGATCGAGGAGCCGATGGCTGCCGCTATCGGTGCCGGGCTGCCCATCACCGAAGCGTCCGGCAACATGATTGTTGACATCGGCGGCGGCACGACTGAAGTTGCGGTTATCTCCCTGGCCGGAATCGTGTACGCACAGTCTACCCGTATGGGGGGCGACAAGATGGACGAGGCGATCGTTCAGTACATTCGCAAGAAATACAACCTGCAGATCGGTGAGCGCTGGGCGGAACAGATCAAAATGGAGATCGGCGAAGCCTATCCCGGCCCGGAAACCCTGGAGATGGAAGTCAAGGGGCGTGATCTGGTTTCCGGTATTCCCAAAACCATCAGGGTCAATTCGGACGAAATCCGTGACGCGCTCAAGGAAGCGGTCAACTCGATTGTCGATACGGTGAGGATCTGTCTGGAAAAAACGCCACCCGAACTGGCGGCCGATATTGTCGACCAGGGCATTTTTCTTGCCGGTGGCGGCGCCCTGCTGCGCAACCTGGATTTGCTGCTGCGCGAAGTCACCAAGGTGCCGGTACTCATTGCCGAAAACCCGCTTGACTGTGTCTGCCTCGGTTCCGGCCTTGTTCTGGATGAGCTTGACCTGCTGCGCCGCGTCGCTATTTCATCCTGATTTCATCACAGGGTCACGTAGCGGGCAGAGAAAAAGTATATCAGCACGGTTTCGGGATATTAGATTGTAATGCATCTCTTTGTATCGTTCCGCTCCCCCGTGCTGTTCTCTGGACTTCGTGACCCTGCGGTGCAAAGCCTCTCAGGCGTACTATGACTTCCCCTACTGTTGACATACTCGTTCCCGTCTGGAACAACCCTTTTGAAACCCGTGCCTGTCTTGCGGCGATCCTCGCCCACTCACCCGGAGTACGCCTGATTGTCGTCGACAATGGCAGCAGCCGTGAAACGGAGCTTATGCTGGAGGAGTTCTCCGAGTCATTGGGTGACCAGGGGCTGTTTATCAAATCCGAAAGGAATATCGGGCTGGTCGCTGCGATCAATATGGGACTGGCCCGCTCCGACAGCGATTATGCCGTCATCGTCCGTCCGCATGTTTCCGTGCCGGACGGATGGCTTGAAGCTTTGGTGAGCGCGGCTGAAACGAGCGGCGCCGGGATCGTTTCCCCACTGTTCAGCGGAAAGGAGGCACCCCGTCTGCCGAACCCCGTTCCGGGCGGTACGATCATGGAGAGCTGCACGGTCTCTTTTGCGACACTATTGGTGCGTGCCGGGATGCGTATGGTTGTCGGTGTCTTTGATGAGCATCTCGACGGTAATGAGTACTGTTTGAGGGAGTATGTCCGACGCGCCGCTGCGTACGGCTATCGCACCTGCATCACCGGACGTCTCCGCATGGTATGCTCTGCCGGGCAACAGTTCGGTTCGGCGCAGCGCAGGAATGATATGGTGGAGAATAGTCGTTCAGCGTATATAGCGACGTGGGGAGTTGCCCGTTATTATTGCATTTATTTTGGCGCGGTTGCTGACGCCGGATCTCTTGATGATACCGTCTTCGCAATTCTGGACGGCGCCCGCCAGGGGCATCTGTTTACCCTGCTGCTGCATCGCCGCCAGTATGCGGATTTTCGGAAAAGGGGATGGAATCGCCTGCATACCGGGATAGATCTGCGGCGGTTATCGCCCCTCTTTCCGCTGCGGGATCTCCAACGGAAGATTACGTCAATGCGGAGCGCTTCACCGGATATAGTCATGGCGCAGGGATGCTCCGGGATCGACTTCCCGGGGGGTGACCCCGCCATCTCACAGGAAGAGCTGCTCAGAGCTCTTCGTGCCCACACAGCGGTTGTCGCCCGGCACCCTCAGGAGACCTTACCATGATAGCAGACATCACATCCCAATTAGCGGCGCATCGGGACGTCATCGCCCGGGTTGAACGGGAATTGCCACCTCTGATATCCGAAATGACGACACTGCTGGTGGAAACCTTCAATAGCGGCGGAAAACTGCTGGTGATGGGGAATGGCGGTTCGGCTGCGGATGCCCAGCATTTTGTCGCGGAGATTGTCGGGCGTTTCAAGATGGAACGGAGGGGATTGCCGGCGATTGCCCTCTCAACAGATACCTCGATTCTGACCGCTATCGGCAATGACTATGGCTTTGATAAAGTTTTCCATCGTCAGGTTGAAGCACTCGCCCTGCCGGGTGATCTGATAGTCGGGATCTCCACCAGCGGCAATTCTTCCAATGTTCTCCAGGCACTTCAACTGGCACGGGAAAAAGGGTGCCGCACTGTTGGTCTGCTCGGCAAGGATGGCGGCAGTATCAAGGATCTCTGCGATCTGGCATTGATCGTGCCGACGGATGATACGCCTCGTGTCCAGGAAGGGCATATTACCATCATCCATATTGTCTGTGATCTTCTCGAAAAGGCCATGTTTGCCTGATAATCTGAAAATGCTGCCAGGGAGGTCGCGTGGATCGCACGCTTGTTGAAACTCTTTTTGCCCATAGCGCCCAAATTAGCTGCCTTGTCATCGGTGACCTGATGCTGGACGAATACCTGTGGGGGAGGGCGGATCGTATTTCGCCGGAAGCGCCGGTACAGGTGGTTGATGTCATACGCGAAGAACTGCGGTTGGGGGGTGCCGGCAATGTGGTGCACAATCTGGCCGCCCTGGGCGCACAGGTTTCGGTCTGTTCCGTCGTCGGTGATGATCAGAACGGCCGCGAGCTGCTGGGGCAGCTTTGCCACCACCATATCGATACCCGGGCGATCTTCCTGGATCCCGCCCGCCGGACCAGCCGTAAAACGAGGGTCGTTGCAGCTCATCAGCAGATTGTGCGTATCGATCGGGAATCGCGTGAAGCCCTGCCTGCCACCGTTGAACGGCTGCTCTGCAGCTGGATTGCCGCCCATGCCGGCGAATACAAGGTTATTGTGCTTTCCGACTACAACAAGGGTGTGTTGACTCCTGCCGTTATCGCCTCGGTGATTTCCGCAGCGGCCGAGGTTGGCATACCTGTTCTGGTTGATCCCAAAGGGACCGACTTCACCCGCTATGATGGAGCTACACTGCTGACGCCGAACCGCAAGGAAGCAGAGGCAGCATCCGGAGTCTCCATCATCGATGCCGCCTCGCTGGAACAGGCGGCCGGTGTCATCATGAGCGCAACCGGCCTGCAGCACCTGCTGATTACCCGCAGTGAAGAGGGGATGTCGCTCTTTTCCAAAGGTGGCGGGATTGTCCATATCCCTACTGTTGCCCGCGAAGTCTTTGATGTTTCGGGTGCCGGGGATACGGTGCTTGCGACGCTGGCGGTCGGCATCGCTTCCGGTTTCGGCGTGGCCGAATCGGCGCGGTTGGCCAACGTTGCCGCGGGCATCGCCGTCGGCAAACTGGGGACTTCGATCGTGACCCCGCAGGAAATCATCGATACCGTATCACTTGCTCATAAGGACAGTCATGTTAAAATAAAGAATCTCGATGTTCTGGCTCCCCTGATTGCGGCGGAAAAGAAC
>JBAQPK010000498.1:0-2171 GCA_049305715.1 Desulfuromonadaceae bacterium
GCCAAAGACGAGAGGGGGGAAAGGCATATGCCTTTCCCCCCTTTTCTACATCCGGCGGTTATCAGGAATTCAGGTATTCACCGATCTTCCCGGCCAGGGTACTGTAAATTCTGCGGCACTCCGTCTCGTCCTTCTCCAGGAGCGTCACGCGAAACCCCTGAAGTGGCGTGGAAAACGAAGAAAGCGGCACGGTACAGATTCCGGTTGATGCCAGAATCTGATAGACGAAACGCTTGTCGGGAGAAACGCCCGGCTGGTTGATCAGTCCCCCGACCAGTTCTCTGACCTCAGTGTTGTCGATCGGGATCGATTGCCGGTCGCTCAAGAGGCCGTCCTTGAATGCACCTGCCATGTAAAAAGCGCCATTGGTGCGGTTCAGCTGCAGCGCGGGGACCTGACTGAGACAATCATAGGTGATGTTGCTCATCCGCTCGTAGCTGGCGATGCGCTGAGCCAGATAGGCGGAATATTCAGGATGCCGGACGATTTCGGGGATGACCGTCTGCGGCAGAGTCGTAGAACAGACCTCATTCATCTTGCCGGTAAGGATCAGGTTGATATATTTCCGGAAGCGTTCATCCTTCTGGCCGTTATACACTTCTATCCAGCCGCAGCGCGATCCCGGCCAGGGGAATTCCTTGGAAATTCCTTTCAATGAAATTGCCGGGACATCACCGATGACGTCACTGATCGGCACCGTGCTTTCGCCGTTATACACGATATTGATGTATACCTCATCGGCGATGATGAACAGGTCGTTTTCACGGGCAACCGCAACAATCTCCCGCAGCAGCTCCCTGGTGTAGACCATGCCGGTCGGATTATCCGGGTTGATCAGCATGATCGCGCAGATATTCGGATTATAGCGGACATGGTTGCGCAGATCATCCATGTCCGGGTACCAGTTATTTTCCGGCTTAAGACAGTACAGCGAAGGGGCCGAGTGGGCATGGCCGATTTCACCGAGCGTGTGGGTGGTGTAGGATGGCGAAGGCATAAGCACCCTCGCCTCCGGACGCAGGCAGCCGTAGATTTTGGCGATGGCGTCCCCAAGCCCGTTAAAGAAAATGATATCATCAGGGGTGATCTGGGCACCGCCGCGTCCGTTTGTAGCTTCGCAGATAAATTCGCGGGTTTCAAGCACGCCGCGGGTATGGCAATACCCCCAGGTGCGGTTGTCCATGGCGGCTCTGGCGACTATTTCCTTCATCCACGCCGGGATGACCTCGCCCTTGACAATCGGGTCACCTATGTTTTCCCAGTTGATTTTGACCCCATGTTTCTGGAGCTTCTCAGCCACGTTGACAATATTTCTGATTTCATACGTCAGCTCGCCGGTTCCTGGCGGTACCAGTTCGATCCTCATTCAAGCACCTCACAAAGACAGATAGTTACACATTTCAAACAGGATTTTTTGCGATCTAGTTTTCCCCTACTCCAATGAGCAGGCGACCGTCATCATCGCGCCAGCGCAGCCACCCGATCTGTGATTGGTCGGTAAGCACCATCCCCCAGGCATTTTCAAGTTTCAATACCCTGAACACCTGCTTTGGAGAAAGCGTCGCGAGCACTCTCCCGTCAGGCTGCTGCTGAAACCGGTAATAGTGCGGCTGCAGTCCGGGAAGCATCCGGCCGGCATGCCGTTTCAGATACTGCTCCCACGATTGAAAGCGCCCTTGATTCTGTGGTTCAATCCAGCCTTCCCGGCCGGCATCATCATAAACGACCCGCAGCCAGTCCCCTTTACGGGCAGAAACGACCAGCAGCGGGGGGCCAGCCTGCAGACCAAAGACCCATTCATTTCCGGGCACCCTGATACTGTTCAGCACGCCAACCCGCAAAAGGCCAGGTTCCTCGTACAACTGCAACGGCGGATCCTGGTTCAGCGCATTAAAAACAACCACTCCAATCCCTGTATATGGGCGCATTCGTGGTGGAGACGCGGCAAACGCAGCAAAAACAGTGGTGCCCAGTACAATGACAATCAGAAGAATTTCAAGGCGGCGGCCGTACATATCAATCGAACAGGCTTCGCAGCCGCATGAGGAATGCCTGAGCCTGCGGATCGGTATCTTCGGGAGCCCATGCACCCTTTTCGTCTTCATTCAGCGGACGGTAAGGGCCTGCCTTGGTTTCATAGCACACGGTACCTGGCTCCAGAGCCACTGCGG
>JBAQPK010000499.1:0-4600 GCA_049305715.1 Desulfuromonadaceae bacterium
CATCTTGACAAACAGCTCCTCGTGGGAAACTATCTCGTCCTTCCAGACATCGCGGTCCACGGACGTGAGCTCATAGAACTGCTCGCGGGTGACGCCTTTCAATCCGGTCCAGTCAAGGTCTTCATAACGCGGCATCCATCCAAGGGGGCTTTCAACTGCAGCCGCGTTACCGTTACACCGCTCCACGATCCATTTCAGGATGCGCATATTTTCACCATATCCCGGCCAGAGGAAGTTGCCGTTGGCATCCTTGCGGAACCAGTTGACGCTGAATATGCGCGGCGGCTTTGGTGTTGTGCGCCCGACCTGCAGCCAGTGTGCAAAATAATCGGCAATATGGTAGCCGCAGAAGGGGAGCATGGCGAACGGGTCGCGGCGAACGGTTCCGACTGCACCGGTTGCCGCAGCCGTCGTTTCCGAACCCATAGTGGCGGCCAGATAGACACCGAAGCTCCAGTTGAATGATTGATATACCAGCGGAATGACACTGTTGCGGCGGCCACCGAAGATAAAGGCCGCCATCGGCACACCTTTCGGGTTTTCCCATTCCGGATCGATTGAGGGGCACGGGCCGGCAGGTGAGGTGAAACGGGAGTTGGGATGAGCTGCATTTCTGCCGCATTCAGGTGTCCAGCGATTACCCTGCCAGTCGGTAAGAACAGGCGGCTTGGCGTCGGTCATCCCTTCCCACCAGACGTCCCCATCCGGAGTCAGAGCCACGTTGGTAAAAATCGAGTTGGCGGCACAGGAAGCCATGGCATTCGGATTCGTCTTCTCCGATGTGCCGGGAGCCACGCCAAAGAAACCGTATTCCGGGTTGATGGCATACAGCCGGCCATCCGGACCCGGCTTTATCCAGGCGATATCATCTCCGACAGTCGTTATTTTCCAGCCAGTCTCATTAAATACGGCGGGGGGAACAAGCATCGCCAGATTGGTCTTGCCGCACGCACTCGGGAAAGCTGCGCCCAGGTAGGTTTTTTCCCCTTTTGGCGACTCGATGCCAAGGATCAGCATATGTTCAGCCAGCCACCCCTCGTCTTTTGCAATCTTGGAAGCGATCCGCAGAGCCAGGCATTTTTTGCCGAGCAGGGCATTGCCGCCATAGCCGCTGCCGTACGACCAGATCGAACGCTCTTCGGGGAAGTGGACAATGTATTTTTCCTTGTTGCAGGGCCATGGCACATCTTTCTGACCAGGCTCCAGCGGTGCGCCGACCGAATGCAAACAGGGGACAAATTCGCCGTTGCCGAGAACATCGACAACAGCCTTGCCCATGCGAGTCATGATGCGCATATTGACAGCAACGTAGGGGGAGTCTGTTATTTCAACGCCTATCTTGGCGATTGGCGAACCGAGCGGCCCCATGCTGAAAGGGATGACGTACATGGTGCGACCACGCATGCACCCTTTGAAAAGCTTGCCTAATGTCTCCTTCATCTCTTTGGGGTGCATCCAGTTGTTGGTGGGGCCGGCATCCTGCTTGGAGATGCTGCAGATAAAGGTACGGTCTTCCACCCGCGCAACATCGCCCGGGTCAGACCAGGCCAGATAGCTGTTCGGGCGTTTCTCCTGGTTCAGTTTCTTGAAGGTGCCGCTCGCAACAAGCTGATTGCAAAGTGTGTCATATTCCTCCTGTGAACCGTCACACCAGTGGATCGCCTCAGGTTCACACAGTGCTGTAACTTCCGCTACCCACTTGACCAGCTGCTCGTTTTTTACTTCGTAATTCATGCCGCCTCCCAAATTGAGGTATTAAAATTTAGTCTTGATTAAATAGCATACCGATGGCTAAAAAAAAAGCACTTAAATGTATCTGTATACAAAATACTTTCATACCGGTTGATGGGGGATTGAGATGCGAGAGGGACCAGATTTGCGGGGAAAAGTGTGCTGGGACGTTTATCGACAATGAAAAAAACCGGATACCGTTTGCGGCATATCCGGTTTCATTTGTTTTGTGCTCCGGGAGAGGGGGCTCCCATGGCATAAGCTGGATCTCAGCGCAACAGCGCTTCGGCCATAACCTCGGCCACATCCCGCACCTTGACATTATCCGCCTTGACATCCTTGAGCCCGTCTTCGAACATGGTCATGCAGTAGGGACAGGCAACACAGATCGTATCCGGTTTCTGCTCCAGCGCCTCGTTAACGCGGGTCAGGTTGATCCGCTCTCCGACATGCTCCTCCATCCACATCCTTCCGCCACCGGCGCCGCAGCAGAAGGCGTTGTTCCGGTTACGCTCCATTTCGGCCGGCGCCTGACCGGTGGCCGCCTGGATGACCGCGCGCGGGGCATCGTACACGTCGTTGTGCCTTCCCAGATAACAGGAGTCATGGAAAACGGTTGCTCCCATCTCCCCTGTCGTCTTTTCCAGGACAAGCTTCCCATCCTGAACCAGATTGCGCAGCAGTTCGCTGTGGTGGATGACTTCCAGCTCAAGACCGTACTGCCGGTAGTCGTTTTTCAGGGTCGTGAAGCAGTGCGGACATTGGGTGATGACCTTTTTGACGCCCTGCTCGATGAAGGTCGCGACGTTCTCCCGGGCAATCTTGTCGAAGACGTACTCGTTCCCCAGTCTGCGCACGCTGTCGCCGCAGCATTTTTCCTCCTTGCCGAGGATTCCCCACGAGATGCCGGCCTTGTCCAGCAGCTGGGCAACCGACACGCTGACATGCTTGTTGCGCGAATCAAACGAGCCGGCACAACCGACATAGAACAGGTATTCCGTTTTGTCGCGGTCGAACGGCTTGACGTCCAGCTGGCTGCACCATTTGGTCCGTTCTGACGGTGCGATTCCCCAGGGATTGCTGCGTCCTTCCATATTTTCGAACAGGTTCAGCAGCTCTTCGGGGAATTTTGTTTCACTCTCGACAAGGAAGCGCCGCATCTGGATGATTTTCGGCATCTGCTCGATAAAGACCGGACAGGCTTCCATACAGGCGCCGCAGGTGGTGCAGCCCCAGATGGACTCCTCGGAAACGCTTCCTTCACCACCTTCGCCGATCAGCGGAGTCTGCGCCTCTCCACCTTTTCTGAGAGAGGTTCCGTTTTCCAGCAGGTTGACCTTGATATCATGGATCACGGCACGCGGATTGAGCGGTTTGCCGGTGATGCTGGCCGGACAGACGTTCTGGCAACGACCGCATTCGGTGCAGGAGAAGGAATCCAGCAGGTCTTTCCAGCTGTAGCGATCGACCCGGCCGACGCCGAACTGGTTTCCGACGGTGAATTCTTCTCTCGGCTGGGTGTTCGGCTTTTCCAGCCGGTGAAAAAAACAGTTCGGGATGGCGGTCAGGATGTGCATATGCTTGCTGTTCGGCAAGTAGCAGATGAAGGCAAACAGCGCCAGGGCATGGGCCCACCAGGCAACGGCATGGATCGTTTCCAGCTGCAGCGGCGGCAGCAGGCCGGCCAGCAAAGCCGATACCGGCATTATTTTTCGCGCGGTAGCAAGAAACGATGATGGATCTGCCCCCGATTTAACCAGGAATGTTGCCAGTTCCGAGGCATTGAGGCCGAAGGAGGCAAGCATGAGTGTCGCGATCAGTCCCAGAATTAAAAATGCCTCCGCGGTACGGGCCTCCGGATAGGGGGGCGAAAATAGCCGTCTCACTGCTGCTATCGTCACTGCGGTCAATGCCAGCAATGACGCGATGTCGATCATGAAGGCAAGCGGCACGTACAGTTCAAAAGGAAGCTTGATAAGCTTGATCGTATGGGGGAAAAGTCCGTTCAGGATGAATTCGGTATTTGCCACCAACAGTATCAGAAACGACCAGAAAATGATGAAGTGGTTGAAGCCGAACGGCTGTGCGATCACCCGCTTCTGGCCAAACGCGTACAGCAGCATGTCACCGATGCGGGAGCCGATGTTGTCGCAGCGCTCTTCCGGCTGACCAAGTGAAATCAGGCTCAGCCGTTTCCAGCATCCCCAGGCGAATACGGCCAGGGACAGAAGCAGCAGGACGGCAAATATGATTGGACGTGGTGTCATGTCAAAACCTCATTTTTTTGTTTCAATTCCCGGATTTTTTTCGTAATCGCCGGAATTATCCGGAACAGATCGCCAACGATGCCATAGGTGGCCACCTCAAAGATCGGTGCGTTCTTGTCGCGATTGATGGCGATGACCATATCCGAGTCCTGCATGCCGACCAGGTGCTGAATGGCGCCGGAGATGCCGCAGGCTATGTAGATTTTGGGACGGACGGTTTTGCCGGTCTGCCCGACCTGGCGGTCTCCCGGCATCCAGCCGGCGTCAACGGCGCTGCGGGAAGCTCCAACCACTCCACCCAGTTCATCGGCCAGCTCCTGCAGCATGGCAAAGTTCTCAGGCCCCATCATACCGCGCCCGCCGGAAACGATGAAATCGGCTCCGGTAATATCCACCGCGTTTTTGCTGTGGCCGTCGCGGATAATCTCGATGACCTTGGTGAGAACGCTCTCCTCGGGGACGGTGAACCCGTCACGGATGATGATGCCGTCGGCATTGTCCGTGCGCTCCGGCATCGGCATGACGTTGGGGCGGACCGTTGACATCTGCGGACGGAACTTGTCGCACATGATCGTGGCCATGATGTTGCCGCCAAAAGCCGG
>JBAQPK010000500.1:0-4899 GCA_049305715.1 Desulfuromonadaceae bacterium
GCGGCACTCATCCTCACGTATCCCACACACCGTTTCGATGTCGGCCAGCCTAAGCGCGGCGATTCCGCCGCCGCTGACAAGCGGGTTTGGATCGAGCATGCCGGCCACAACCCGTTTGACTCCCGCCCGGATCAACGCTTCGCTGCAGGGGGGGGTCTTGCCGGTATGGCTGCAGGGCTCCAATGTTACATAGACATCCGCCCCCCGTGCCTGTGTTCCGGCCATTTCCAGGGCATGAATTTCGGCATGGTGCCCTCCGGCCCGTTTATGCCACCCCTCGCCGATGATCGCACCATTCTTGACTATTACGCAGCCCACCGCCGGATTTGGTGATGTTGTTCCAATTCCCTTGCGAGCCAGACTCAGGGCGCGTTTCATGTATTTTGTGTCGGTTGAGATCATCCGGAACTTTCAAATAAATGGAATTTTGAATTTTGAATTCTGGATTGAAATTCAACATTCAACGTTGTTTTTGGTTATTTTTTTAAAAGATCCTGCAGCTCCTGCATGAATTCGCCAATGTCACGGAACGAGCGGTAGACCGAGGCGAAGCGGACGTAGGCCACCTCATCCATGCCGTGCAGTTCCTTCATGATCCATTCGCCGATGGCGGTTGTTGATATCTCTTTATCCGTTGATTCCTGAAGGCGCGCTTCGAGGCGATCGACCATATGCTCGATATCCTCAACCGGAATAGGGCGTTTTTCACAGGCCTTCTTGATGCCGGATATAATTTTCATGCGGTCGAACGGTTCCCGGCGGCCATCCTTCTTGCAGACCTGCGGCAGCATCTCTTCCACCCGCTCGTGTGTGGTAAAGCGCTTGGAGCATTCCTCGCATTCACGCCGGCGGCGGATGGCCGTGCCCCCCTTGTCGGGGCGAGAATCAATTACCTTGCTGTCGGGATTGCCACAGAACGGACACTTCATGGAGTTTCGCCTTTTTCGGTTGTAAAATGGAGCACCTCTATGTTCGCCTCGGCGATCATTTCACGGGCGAGCTCATCGGCATATCCCTCGCCGTAGATCACCCTGATTATCCCGGCGTTGATGATCATTTTCGTGCAGATGATGCAGGGCATGGTCGTGCAGTACAGGGTGGCGCCGTTAATGTTTGTACCATGTTTGGCGGCCTGGATGATGGCGTTCTGCTCGGCGTGCAGCCCCCGGCAGAGTTCGTGGCGTTCGCCGGAAGGTACCTTGAGTCGCTCGCGCAGACAGCCGGTTACTTCGCAATGGGTAATTCCCGAAGGAACGCCGTTGTAACCGGTGGCCAGAATGTTGCGATCCTTGACCAGCAGCGCCCCAACCTGCCGTCGCAGACAGGAGGAACGGGTTGCCACCAGACGGGTGATGTCCATGAAATATTGATCCCAGGAAGGTCTCTGCATGTACGGTCAAATCCTCGAAGACAAAAAGTAGTTATACAAACTACTCCACTCTTGCAGTCAGGTCAATATTGTTGCAGACTTTACCAACCGGTTTCTGTCCGGTAAGGATTGTTTTCCGCCCTGCGGCATGAATTTCCGGCCTTGATTGTGCGGCGTACCGGCCTGCTCCGCCGCGCAATTGCCCGGTTTCCGTGTCTGAACTAAAGATCCTCCTCCGGCTCCGAAAGGTATATCGGTGCGTGACAAAAAGGGTGATGATGATATAGTGTTGACCACGAATATTCCCGGAGGCGATCCATCATGAAAACAGCCGTTGCTCTTTTGTCCCTTTTCCTTCTCTGTCTTACCGCCGTTGCTTCCGAAGCCGCTTCCCCCGCACTTCCCAAAGGATACTCATCCTGGAAAAAAAGCGAACGCAAGGTTGTTACCGACAAAAACTCGCTTTTTTACGGCATCCATTACATCTACGCCGACAAAAAGGCGCAGAGAGGTTATCAGGCCGACAACAGGTTTGCCGAGGGGAGCCGTATTGTTGTTGAATTTTTCAATATCAAGGACAACCCGGCTGTGGATGGCCCCAAAAATATGATCGTACTGATGAAGAAGGACAAGCGGCAGTCGACAACCGGCGGCTGGCTTTTTGCCGGTTTCACCGCCGATGGCAAACCGAGCGGTATCGATCCGGTGGCGAATTGTTTCAGCTGCCACCAGAAGGATGCCGCAGGGAGGGATTTTGTGATTTCGACGAAGAAAGATTTCAAGCCTTGAAATATCGATTGTTTTTCATGCAACCAAGGCTGCGTGCGGTTCCCGTTCGCTTCTTGACACCCCCGTTCTTTTGATGTAGCTTGTTACGTCCTACCACAGGACACCTGACGTTTTCGTCATCATTCCCGTTATGCAAAAGGTTACTCCGGCATGAAAATTACAGCGGTTATTCCTGCCCGTTATGCATCAACACGTTTTCCCGGCAAGGCTCTGGCGGAAATCGACGGCCGTCCGATGATCCAGCATGTCTACCAGCGAGCCGCTCAATCAAGGCTGGTGAGCCGGGTTATTGTTGCCACCGATGACCTGCGCATTGCTGATGCTGTCGGTGCCATCGGGGGGGAAGCGATCATGACCTCAACCGGTCATGAAACGGGCACCGACCGTTTGGCGGAAGTGGCTGCCGGACTGGATGCGGACATAATCGTCAACCTCCAGGGTGATGAGCCGTTGATCGACCCGGCTATGATCGACCTTGCTATCCAGCCTCTCCTGGTTGAGGCCGACCTTCTGATGGCGACCGTCAAGTCACGCATTAAATGTCTGCACGATTTTCTTTCCCCCAATGTGGTCAAGGTGGTGACCGACACCAGTGGCAACGCCCTCTATTTTTCCCGCTCGCCGCTCCCTTTTTTTCGCGACAAATGGAAAGATTTGAAGGATGAATCATTCTGCTGCGGCAAGCTGCTCTGCTACAAGCATGTCGGATTGTACGTATATCGCCGTGATTTCCTTTTGAAATTTGCCGCTATGCCGGCGACGTTTCTGGAAATATCCGAGAAGCTGGAACAGCTGCGCGCGATCGAGAACGGCGTTAAAATACGGGTTGTCGAGACCGAATTCGAGTCGATCGGTGTGGATACTCCCGATGATTTACTTAAAGCGCAGGAACAATATCGGAAACTCTTAAAATAGAATTTAATTATTTATCGATTGATATTCAGGAGCAGATACCATGAAAACCAAGTTTGTATTTATCACCGGAGGCGTTGTTTCATCGATCGGCAAGGGGCTGGCGGCGGCTTCGCTGGGGGCGCTCCTGGAAGCGCGCGGATTGCGGGTAACCCTGCAGAAGCTTGACCCCTACATCAACGTCGATCCCGGCACCATGTCGCCCTTTCAGCATGGTGAGGTTTTTGTTACCGATGACGGCGCCGAAACCGATCTTGATCTCGGGCATTACGAACGCTTTACGAATGCCGTTCTTTCCAAAAAAAGCAATTTTACGACCGGCCAGGTCTATTTTTCCGTCATCACCAAGGAGCGCCGCGGCGACTATCTGGGAGGTACGGTTCAGGTTATTCCGCACATAACCGACGAGATCAAGCAGAAGATCATCGAAAACGCCAAGGGTGCCGATGTGGCGATTGTCGAGATCGGCGGGACGGTTGGCGACATTGAATCACTGCCGTTTCTGGAAGCGATTCGTCAGTTCCGCTTTGACCGCGGGCCGGGGAATGCCCTGTATGTCCACGTTACGCTGGTGCCCTACATCCGCACCGCCGGGGAGTTGAAGACCAAGCCGACGCAGCATTCGGTCATGGAGCTGCGCAAGATCGGTATCCAGCCGGACATTCTGCTCTGTCGCTGCGAGCGCGATCTTCCTGACGATATGAAGAAGAAGATCGCACTGTTCTGTAACGTCGGGGAAAAGGATGTTATTCCGGTTGTCGATTCCGAGCATATTTATGCGGTGCCGCAGGCGCTCAACAAGGAGCATCTGGATGACCAGGTCGTCGAAAAGCTGAATATCTGGACCAAGGCGCCCGATCTGACCAAATGGCAGGATGTGGTGGAAAAACTGCGCCATCCCAGCAATGGCGAGGTTCGTATCGCGATTGTCGGCAAGTATGTCGATCTGACGGAGTCCTACAAATCTCTGGCCGAGGCGCTGACGCACGGCGGTATCGGCAACGATTGCCGGGTTTCCCTGAAATATATCGACGCTGAAAAGATTGAACGTGACGGCGTTGACGGGCATTTCGAGGACATCGACGGCATTCTCGTCCCCGGCGGCTTTGGTGAGCGCGGCACGGAAGGGAAAGTCAAGGCGATCAAGTACGCCCGTACGCAGAAGATCCCTTTCTTCGGAATCTGTCTCGGGATGCAGATGGCGGTGATCGAGTTTGCCCGCAATGTTTGCGGGGTTAAAGAAGCCTGTTCAAGTGAATTCTGTCCTGATGGGGGGGAAGCACTGATCCATCTGATGGAGGAACAGAAATCGATCAGCAAAAAGGGGGGCACGATGCGTCTGGGGGCTTTTCCCTGTTCGGTCGCCAAGGGATCGATCGCCCATGCCGCGTATAATCAGGCCGAAATTTCGGAACGTCACCGCCACCGTTACGAGTTCAATAACGCGTACCGTGATCTGCTGATAAAAAAAGGCCTCATCCTGTCGGGTGTGTACAAGGATAAAGACTTGGTCGAAATAGTTGAGATTGCGGATCATCCCTGGTTTCTCGCATGTCAGTTCCATCCGGAGTTCAAGTCCAAGCCGCTGGTGCCGCACCCGCTTTTCAGGGCCTTTATCGCCGCTTCGTTGGCGCAGAGAAACAAGGGGTAGACCATGACGAGAGAAATTTTATCAGGAAACGTGATGATTGGTAACAATCGTCCACTGGTTCTGATCGCGGGGCCATGCGTGATCGAGAATGAGACCGCAACTCTTCGGCATGCCGAACGGTTGATGGCTATTTGTAATGGCCTTTCAATTCCCCTGATTTTCAAGGCCTCCTATGACA
>JBAQPK010000501.1:0-3123 GCA_049305715.1 Desulfuromonadaceae bacterium
CCGATCGGCCAGTTTGCCGGGTTTCAGCAAAATCTGATCAGGAACGGCTATCTTTCCCACATCATGCAGCAGTGCGCCGAAACCGATCTCCCGTTTCATCTTTTCATCGACTCCGAGCCGGGCGGCAATCAACTCGGCATACCCCCTCACCCGCTGGGAATGCAGACGGGTGTTGTGTTCGCGAAGATCCAGCGCTGCGACCAGACCGAGAAGGGTCTCTTCATTGTCATGTGCAAGATCAAGAAGAAGTGACCGCTGGCGGTCGAACAGCCACCCCGGTATGAGCCCGATTACCCAAAAACCGGCCAGCTCTCCCAGCTGGTTTGCCTGTTCCATATAATTGCCCGGCCAGTCCAGCAATGCATGCAAGGAGAAGAGGACACTCACCGCTGCGGTAGTAATTATCGCTCCCCTCAATCCAAACCAGGCGGCAGCTATTACCGGAGGAAGGAAGTAGAGTTTGCGCAATACAATATGAATCTTGTGGTAGTAATGCGGTTCGGTGGGCGCTGCATAGTGCAGCAGCGCAATTATTACGATTGTACTCACCAGAAAAATGATCTTTTTCCGGGAGCCGTTTTGTTTGGTCACCAGCATCCTCCTCGCCCATCCGGACGGGCATTTAGCCCTAAGCTCAACACTTGATGTTCCGCCTGCCAACGCCTGCAGAAAATTCTCCAATTTCAGAATACCAATGGAGATTATTCCTTATCACAGGAATCAACCCGCAGAATATTAAATATTTATTATCGTTTATAATCAGCAGGTTAACACATCGGACCAGGCGTGGCACGCATGTTGAAATACCAATGATTACTAACTGGCTCGTGCCGGAAATAATCAGCAGAAGGAGAACAAATCATGAACAGGAAAATGATCGCAGGAATTGCAATGGCAGTGGGGATGCTTTCGGCCGGTGTACTATCAGCTTCAGCCGCAGAGTCGTGCGGCACATGTGCCGACAAACAGGCCGTTCAACAATTTACGCGGGAGACGGCTGGATTAACCAGGGCATTAAATGCCAAGGAGATCGAACTACGGGAACAGTACAGCTATGATGGTATCGATATCAACAGAGTCAGCGCGATTGAGGCTGAATTGAAGGAGCTTAAGGACAAGATCAATACCGAGGCGCAGAAGCATGGGATTCCTGCGTGCAGCCGCGGCTAGCTATTCAGTCGGCCTTGGAGAACCTCCCGTCTCTTGGCGGGAGGTTTCCTGCAGCGATGTTCGAACAACGGCTTGATATTACCGAGGATCTTTGATGCCTGCAACGATCAGCAATGCGCCGTTATTAAATCAGTCTATAGACTTGATGGGCTTTTAAAACAAAAAAACTTAAATATTGTAATCCGCGAGATGTGAAAAGGTTCTGCCGACCCGACACCTACATTTATAAAACAAATTTGCTGCACCCCATTTATCAACCCTTTTTTCTTGACAATATAATCAACATGGGATAAAAAGTTTATTCACTTAAGGAATGGCTCTTTTAATATTCAGAAGTCGCTGATTGATAAAGTTCGTGACTAAGCAGCTGTATATGTGCTTTTACCCGAATTTCACAGGATCGAATCCTGTCCCTGCAACTAAAAAAACTTTCGCCCCTTTGGTATTATCAACCTGAGGGGCGTTTTAAAATGGCGGTGTAGCTCAGTTGGCTAGAGCAAGCGACTCATATTCGCTAGGTCCGGAGTTCAAATCTCTGCACCGCCACCATACTTCAAGAGGTTAGCCCACCAGCTAGCCTCTTTTTTTATACCTGACGCAGATTTGACGCAACTGGTGTGTCATCAGACGATGTATTTCCGGGTTTTTATTTTCATTGCAGGGTGTGTTCCTATCACAATAGTGGTATAATTCAAAACGATCCTTAGCCATCCTAACGGGTATCTGCGCGTGCGCAGAGAAACGCCCCCATTATATGAGCATGCTGAAGCACAGGGGGGTTGATAAACACAATCAGAACCTGAAGGCTTTTCAGATATTGCATGCCTCAATTGCAGTAAAGAGGCAGGATCAGAAAACAACACATGCATCCCTAATCCGTTGTTCATATCATCACTATGACTCCGAGGTAATTCAAAATGAAAAGACGATTTTCCACCATCTTTACCATCACCGTTGCCGCTGTCCTCATAAGCAGTATCGCCTATGCAGCCAAGAAGAAACTACGGACTACATCGGAACCTTTGGCCCCGGACGTATCCGAAGTAGATCTGGCGGCTGATCTATTGGATCCGAATGGGGGCCACACACGTAAAGTACCAAAAACCAGCGATGTGCATACGCATGATGATGAACTAAAAGACCTTGCTATGGCAAGCATCCCACGAAATAGCGGCAGCAGGAAAATACCGGCGTCATCAGATGAAGCAGTTGCCAGATAACCTTGTAATCATATTAAGGAAATGACATGAAATGCCCGAATTGCCAAAGCAGGAAGTTTGAGGTCTATGAAGCCAGGGGATTCACATCAAAGGAGAGCCCGATAAAGGAGTGTGAATGCGGACATGTTTGGCGACTTATTCCCCTCGAAGGGGACAACAAAAGAATAGACACCATACGGCAAGGAAAATATTGATATCGCCGATAACACCCCTGTCTTTCCGCCACAAAACCTCGTTCCATTTAAACACTAAAACCTTACATCACAATAGTTCATGATGCGTGTATCCAGCTTTAAGTCTGCCACTTCCTATCACAAGCACAAAGCAAGCCTTGCAAACCTATTGCCACCATAGACTCTCACCTCTTCATTGACTGGAGATAATGCGCAATGCCGCTATTAAAATGGGACACGTCATATACGGTAAAAAACGAAGAACTAGACAATCATCACAAGGCACTATTTGATATAGTAAACAGATTATTTTTGCGGTGCTTTGAAGAGAAAGATGTCATTAATCTGAATCCCATATACGAGGAATTAATATCCTATATCAACTATCATTTCTCAGCTGAAGAGCAATATATGAGGGATATAGGTTACATTTATACCGATGAGCATATAATTTTGCATAACATGTTTAAAGAAAATATATTGCAACTACATCAAAATGTAACTATAGATACTGCAGAGGTAACAAAAGAGCTTATTATATACCTTGGGAAATGGTTACT
>JBAQPK010000502.1:0-1909 GCA_049305715.1 Desulfuromonadaceae bacterium
ACACACGCACAGGCCGTGAGTGCAGCGTTGCCGCACACGGCTTTCCGATGTCTCCATTCCGACATGAATGTTTTTGCACAACCCGCTTTCGCGGCCCTTCCGTGACACTGCTGATAAAACACAAGAACATAGTCGTCAAAACCTTACGTAAACAGGTACAGCTGTGATCTCTCGGGAGTAACGTGCAAAGATCTATGCGGAATTATGTTTTATTGATCCGTAAACGGCCTTTGCATCCGGATAGAATATTTGAAGCGGTATCCCGCGAACCACGGTCCGGGACTTTGGGCGCTTTAAATCTCTCAACATCCTGATATCAATGCGAAGTTACAGTCTAAATCCGTGCGGGTGCTTTTGCTGAATTACTATACCTGTCGATGATTGGCGACGATTCTTGCGGCAATGTCCTCCCGATTTAGGCCGACATATCCATTCCTTTTACTTGCTCCGTATTTTTTTGGCGTATGTCAAACAAGTTTCTATTGACTTTATATGTCTACTTGAGTATACATGTAACAGGCTTTGTTTGTCGTCACCCCGCGCTTCTTTCACAAGTCAGGGCCCGCTGAATATCAGCGTTCAGAAAACCGGGAAGTTTCCCAGGGAAAAACAAAAGGCGGGCCTGATTTTCGGGACCCAGGAGGACAGAAGATGGAAGTGTCGGTGGCTGCAACCGCAATTGGTGCTGAAGGGAATGTCTCGATCAGAGACAAGGTGTGGCGCGCCTTCGCCGTTGGCAAGGTGCGCTGGGGAATGTTGTCATTGGTCTTTCTGGCCACGACCCTGAACTATATAGACCGCGCCACTCTTGGCGTCCTGCAGCCTGTTCTGGCCAAAGCCATGAACTGGTCAGCGCAGGATTATGCGAATATCAACTTCTGGTTTCAAGTCGGGTATGCAGGCGGCTACATCGTGCAGGGGCGTTTCATCGACCGGATCGGCGTAAAGAAGGCCGTCGCAATTGCGGTTCTTGTCTGGAGTTTGGCGGCTGCCTCCCATGGACTGGTCGGCACTGTCGTCGGGTTCATGATCTGCCGGTTCTTTCTGGGGTTATCGGAAGCCGGTAATTATCCGTCGTGCGTCAAGACAACCCGTCTCTGGTTTCCGGCGGGTGAGCGTGGCATGGCGGCAGGCATTTTTAATGCGGGTACCAATGTCGGCGCCATGGCCACTCCATTGCTGATCCCTTTTATCATGTCGGTATGGGGGTGGCAGGCTGCATTCTACACTATCGGTGGCCTGGGAATTGTCTGGCTGATTTTCTGGCTCAAGTCGTACCATAACCCGGAAGATCATCCGACTGTCAGTCAGGCGGAACTTGACTATATCCACAAGGGTACGGAGGCCGAGGTCGAAAAGGTTCCCTACTCCAAGGTAATAAAATTGCGGGCCACCTGGGCATATGCTATCGGCAACTTCCTGACCGCCCCTGTATTCTGGTTCTACCTTTACTGGCTGCCTCCATATCTGAACAAGCAATACAACCTGGGTATCAGCGTTTCCAAGATGGGCTTGCCGCTGATAGTCATCTATCTGATGGCGGATGTCGGCAGCATCGGTGGCGGCGTATTATCCTCTGCCATGATCGGGCGCGGCATGAAGCCGATTCCGGCGCGGCTGCTTACGATGTTCATCTGTGCCCTTTGCATAACGCCGATCATATTGGCATCGTCGGCAAGCGGTTTGTGGATGGCGGTGCTGTTTATTTCGCTGGGGATTGCAGCCCATCAGGCGTGGACCGCAAATTTATGGAGTCTGGCAATGGATATGCTGCCCAAGAATGCGGTCAGCTCCGCGTTTGGCATCGGCGGCATGATTGGAGCAATCGGCGGCATGTTCATGACCCAGTTGGTCGGATATATACTCACCACAACCAATAACAACTACGCCGTGCTGTTCACCTTTATAC
>JBAQPK010000503.1:0-10177 GCA_049305715.1 Desulfuromonadaceae bacterium
TGCCCGGGCTGTCCGCATCGGGGCGTCTTCTATTCTCTCAAGCAGCTTAAAGCGTATGTGACCGGCGACATCGGCTGCTACACGCTCGCCTTCATGCCGCCGCTCTCTGCGATGGATACCTGCGTCTGCATGGGCGCTTCAGTCGGAATGGCTACCGGAGTGGCCAAGGTTGTTTCCGCCGAGGAGAAGAAAAAGGTCGTTGCCGTCATCGGTGATTCGACCTTCCTGCATACCGGAATAAACGGCCTGATGGATATGGTTTACAACAATTCACCGGCTACCCTGATCATCCTCGACAACAGCATCACCGCGATGACTGGCCGTCAGGACAACCCGGCCTCCGGTTTTACCCTGATGGACGATCCGGCCCATGCGATCAATATTCCACTCCTCTGCAAGGCGCTGGGGGTAAAGAGTATCCGCGTCATCAATCCGCTCGATCTGGAAGAGACCAGTCGGGTTATTGCGGAAGAGATGGAGCGGCCCGAACCTTCAGTGATCATCACCAACAAGCCGTGCGTGCTGATCAAGCGGGAGGAAATTTTCCAGAAAGGGCCGGTCTACGCGGTCGATGCCGATACATGTACCGGCTGCCGCGCCTGCCTGAAGATAGGCTGCCCGGCAATCGAGTGGTGTCCGGCGGCGGATGGGAGCAGGAAGGGGAAAGCCCGCATCGACGCGCTCCTCTGCACCGGCTGTGACGTCTGCCGTCAGCTGTGTAAATTCGACGCAATCGGGAGCATGAAATGAGTGAACAGATAACAAACATACTGCTGGTGGGGGTCGGCGGCCAGGGGATTCTGCTGGCGTCCGAAATCCTGTCCGAAGCGGCGATGCTGGCCGGTTTTGATGTCAAGAAGAGTGAAATTCACGGTATGTCTCAGCGGGGCGGCAGCGTTGTATCCCACGTCCGTTATGGCTCAGAGGTTTTTTCCCCGATCGTGCCGGAGGGAGAGGGGGACATCCTGTTCGGCTTCGAGCTGATGGAAACCTGCCGGTCTCTGCCGCTTCTGAAACCGGGCGGCACCGTGGTGGCCAACGACCTGCAGATATCACCGCCGTCGGTACTGATGGGCCAGGAGCTCTATCCCGATGGGCTGGCGGGGCGTATCAAGGCGCAGTTTGCCGATTTCCTGCTGGTGGACGGCCAGAAAATGGCCGCCGACGCCGGTAACGTCAGGGCCGCCAATACGGCCCTGCTGGGAGCTGTCTCCAAACGGCTCAACATCCCCGAAGCATTCTGGATGAAGGCGCTGGAAAAGATGGTGCCGGCCAGGGCTGTTGATGTCAACAAGCGGGCCTTCCAGATGGGGCGAGAGATCTGATGACGCGACTCGAAACGATCATTGCCGCCAACAGGAATTTTGTAAGGCCGGATGCCTTTCCGCCGCTTTCCAAGTCACCTCAGAAGCAGCTGGCCATATTCACCTGCATGGATACCCGTCTGGTCGATTTTCTTGAGCCGGCAATGGGACTCAAACGGGGGGAGGCCAAGGTCATCAAGAACGCCGGCAATACCATAGTCGATCCGATGTCCGGCGCCGTTATCCGCAGTCTGGTGGCCGGAATCTTCATGCTGGGAGTCGACGAGGTCTTCGTCATCGGCCACAGGGACTGCGGCATGGCGGAGATCGATGCCGAATCGGTCAAACGTGATATGGTGAGTCGCGGCATCTCTCCCGATATCATCGATATCCATATTCCGGATCTGAAGCAGTGGCTGGGCATCTTCGCCCACCCGGTGGAAAACGTGGAGCGGGTCGTCAAGATAATCAGGCATAACCCGCTGATACCAAAGGATGTGCCGATACACGGCCTTCTGTTTTGCCCTAACGACGGCCACCTTGATATTGTTGTGGATGGCTATAGCGGGGAAAGCTTTGCCGCAGGACTTGTATAAAATTCTTACGAGGTAATCAGTATGTTCTTCAACGAAGAATTTGAGACCTTGCCGCGCCCCGCTCTTGAGGCGCTGCAGCTGAAACGACTGCAATCAACGCTTGAACGAGTGTATGCTAATGTCCCGTTTTACAAAGCTTCATTTGCAGCAGCAGGTGTAACACCCTCTGCAGTGGCACGCCTTGAGGATCTGCAGAAACTCCCGTTCACAACCAAGCAGAATATGCGAGACTCGTACCCCTACGGCCTGTTTGCCGTGCCGATGGAGGAAATCGTACGGATACACGCGTCGAGCGGAACGACCGGCAAGCCGACCGTCGTCGGTTATACCCAGAACGATATCTCGACCTGGTCCGATCTGATGGCGCGTTCGTTTGTTGCTGCCGGAGCCCACAAGGGCGACATCATCCACAACGCCTACGGCTACGGCCTGTTCACCGGCGGCCTGGGCGCCCACTACGGCGCCGAGCGGCTGGGCGCCTCCGTCATTCCCATATCAGGCGGCAATACCAAGCGCCAGATCATGATCATGCAGGATTTCGGTTCGACGGTCCTGACCTGCACCCCTTCATATTCGCTGTTCATGGCCGAAGAGGCGGGAGCCGAAGGGATCGATTTCAAGAAGCTGAAGCTGCGGGTCGGCATTTTTGGCGCCGAGCCTTGGTCCGAGGCAATGCGCGGGGAGATCGAGAATAAACTCAATCTTTCGGCGATTGATATCTACGGGCTGTCCGAAATCATGGGGCCCGGTGTGGCGATTGAATGCATCGAAGCCAAGCGAGGTCTCCATATATGGGAGGATCACTTCATCCCGGAGATTATCAATCCGGAAACCGGGGAGCGCCTGCCGGAAGGGGAGCGCGGTGAACTGGTTATCACCACGATCACCAAGCAGGGGATTCCGCTGATCCGCTACCGTACCCGGGACATTACCAGCCTGACCTATGAACCGTGCGTCTGCGGCCGTACCCATGCCCGCATTACCCGCATGAGCGGCCGTTCCGATGACATGCTGATCATTCGCGGTGTAAATGTGTTCCCATCCCAGATAGAAGCCATTCTGGTCGGTATCGAGGGGATTGAACCGCATTACATGCTGATAGTCGATCGTCAGGGAACTCTGGACACGCTGACGGTCCAGGTTGAGGTCAGCGAGCATCTCTTCTCGGACGAGATCAAGATTCTTCAGGCCCTGTCGCGGCGGGTCGAGAAAGAAATCAAGGATATGCTGGGGGTTACCTGCACGGCAAAGCTGGTCGAGCCGAAGACGATCCAGCGCAGTGAAGGCAAGGCAAAACGGGTGATTGACAACCGCAAACTGTAGGGCGCCGCGTGCCGCGCCCGATTTATGGGGGTACATCATGAAAGTAGAACAGATATCCATCTTCATCGAAAACAAGTCCGGCCGGCTGGCTGAAATAACCCGCATTCTGGGCGAAGCCGCCATTAATATCAGGGCGCTTTCCCTCGCCGATACCTCGGATTTCGGAATCCTGCGGCTGATCGTCAATGACGGCGCCAAAGCCACAACAGTCCTTAAAGAGGCCGGCTTTACCGTCAGCAATACGGAAGTGGTCGCCGTTGAGGTACCGGACCGCCCCGGCGGGCTGTCCGCCATCCTTCAGACCCTTGACCGGGAAGCGATCAATGTCGAGTACATGTACGCTTTTGTTGAACGCTGCGGCGGAAATGCGGTCATCATCTTCCGTTTTGATGAAACCGACAAGGCGATTGCCGCCCTGAAGGAGCAGAATTTCAACATGCTTGAGGGCAGCCGTCTGTACAATATGTAGCGGATACGTTCATCAAACAAAACCCCATCGGAGGTAGAAAATGAAAAAGATGTCGTTACTGCTGGGCAGCGTATGTTTGACTCTTTTGTTCGCAACGATGTCATTTGCAGCCGGCACGGTCAAGATCGGCGCTCTGTTTGCCGTCACCGGGCCAGCTTCATTTCTCGGGGAGCCTGAGAAAAAAACGCTTGAAATGCTGGTGAAAGAGGCCAATGAAAAGGGCGGCATCAACGGCACGAAGCTGGAGGCCATCATTTACGATACCGGCGGCGATGCCACCAAAGCGGTGCAGCTCGCAACAAAACTGATCAAGGATGACAAGGTCAGCGTAATCATCGGACCAAGCACCACCGGTGAGAGCATGGCGGTCATTCCGGTCGTCGAAAAAGAGAAGATTCCGCTGATTTCCTGCGCAGCAGGTATAAAAATCACCGATCCGGTCAAGCAGTGGGTTTTCAAGACCCCGGCCAATGATCATGTCGCCGCCGAAAAGATTCTCAACTACATGGCGAGCAAAAAGCAGAAAAGTATCGCCCTGTTGACGGTGACTGACGGATTCGGTGCCTCGGGGCGTGAACAGATCAAGGTTCTGGCCAAACAGAAGGGCTTTACGATTGTAGCCGATGAGGTCTACGGACCGAAAGACACCGATATGACCGCGCAGTTGACCAAAATCCGCGGCATCAAGCCTGATGCGATTATCTGCTGGGGCACCAACCCGGGTCCGGCAGTCATCACGAAAAACGTCAAGCAGCTCGGACTCAAGACGCCGCTCTATATGAGCCACGGCGTCGCCTCTAAAAAGTACATCGAACTTGCTGGTGCCGATTCCGCGGAAGGGGTTATGCTTCCGTCCGGCAAACTCGCCATATACGATGCGCTTCCGAAGGGAGATGCACAACAGAAGCTGCTGAAGGGGTATGACCAGGCATACAGGAAGGCGTACGGGACAGAGGCTTCAACTTTTGGCGGCTATGCCTATGACGCGTTCCTGCTCGCCACGGGAGCCATCAAGAAAGTTGGCTCCACCCCCGAACAGATCCGTACCGGGCTCGAACAGACAAGCAAACTGGTAAGTATTTCAGGGATTTTCACGATGTCCCCGAAAGATCATAACGGTCTTGACCTTACAGCCTTTGAAATGGTCAAGGTTGTCAAGGGCGACTGGTCGCTGATCAAGTAATCACTTTACAGACTCCAGGGAGACTTTTCATGAACGCTAACGCTATGGTTTTTTTTATTGCAGCTGTTACCATGCTGTTCTCCGCACCTTCCTTTGCCGCCGCTCCGATCAAGATCGGAGCCCTGTTTGCCGTAACCGGTCCCGCCGCTTTTCTCGGCGAGCCGGAGCGGAACAGCGCCAAGATGGTTATTGATGAGATCAACAAGGCCGGCGGGGTAAAGGGGCACAAACTTGAGCTTGTGGCATACGATACGACCGGTGACGCGACAAAAGCGGTCCAGCTTGCAACAAAACTGATCAAAGACGACAAGGTCGTTGCGATCATCGGACCAAGCACGACCGGCGAGACCATGGCGGTGATACCGGTGGCGGAAAGGGAGCAGATACCCCTGATTTCATGCTCTGCGGGGAGCAAGATTACCGATCCGGTAAAAAAATGGGTTTTCAAGACCGCCCAGAACGACGCGCTGGCGGTCGGCAAGATTTATGAATATCTGCAGAAGACGAAGCAGACCACCGTATCCATTCTGACCGTCTCGGACGGTTTCGGCGCATCCGGGCGCGAGCAGCTGAAAAGCCAGGCGGCCAAATACGGCATTACCATCGCCTCTGACGACACCTATGGTCCGAAAGATACTGACATGACCGCCCAGCTGACTAAAATACGCGGCTCCCATTCCCAGGCGATCATCTGCTGGGGCACCAACCCCGGTCCGGCGGTCATCGCCAAGAATGCCCGGCAGCTCGGCATAAAAACACCGCTGTTCATGAGCCACGGCGTCTCTTCCAAGAAATTCATCGAACTGGCCGGTGATGCCGCCGAAGGGATCAAACTTCCTTCCGGCAAGGTCGTTGTCGCCGATATTCTGCCCGCTTCCGACAGGCAGAAGAAATCCCTGATGGCCTTCGTCAAGGACTACCAGAGACATTACAGGGCGGAAGGGGACCATTTCGGCGGACATGCCTGGGATGCGGTCATGCTGATCAGAAATGCCGTTGAAAACGGCGCCGATACCGCGGCGGCTATCCGTGAACAGCTTGAAAAGACCAGGAGTTTTGCCGGCATCGGCGGCAGCTTCACCTACTCACCTCAAGATCATGCCGGTCTGGGGAAGGATGCGTTCGTGCTCGTTGAGGTCAAGAATAAGGATTGGATGATTGTAAAATAAAGTATGCAGATATGAATCTTTCCGTAGGGGCGGACGGCCGTTCGCCCCTACATTTATGAGGTACAATGCAGTTCGACCAGATTCTTCAATACACGCTGTCCGGTTTATCGACCGGCGCCATCTATGCCCTGATCGGCATCGGTTTTTCGATCATTTACAACGCTACCGGCATCATCAATTTTGCCCAGGGCGAATTTGTCATGTTGGGTGGGCTGCTGACGCTGTCATGCCTCGATCTTCTCAAACTTCCGCTGTGGGCGGCGATTCCCTGCGCCGTGGCGGTTTCCACGGTGGTCGGCATCCTGTTCGAGCGCCTGGCTATCCGGCCGCTCCGGCAGCCGACTCCGATCAACCTGGTTATCATAACCATCGGCGGCAGCATTCTGATCCGTGGTCTGGCGATGCTGGTGTGGGGCAAGGACACCCATGCCATCCCCCCCTTCTCGGGTGACGAACCGATATCGCTGGGGGGCGCCACCATACTTCCTCAGCATCTCTGGATACTTGCCATTACCCTGGTCATCATCATTATCAACAAGGTCTACTTTTACCATACCATCAGCGGCAAGGCCATGCGGGCCTGTTCCTACAACCGCCGGGCAGCAGGTCTAGTAGGGATCGACGTGCGGCGCATGGTGCTGTTCTCGTTTATCATCAGCTCCGCCATGGGGGCCGTTGCCGGCATCATCGTTGCGCCGCTGACGATGACCGCCTACGATGTCGGTGTCATGCTCGGGTTGAAAGGTTTTTGTGCGGCGATTATCGGCGGGATGAGCAGCGGTGTCTCCACGGTGGTCGGCGGCCTGATTCTGGGCGTGCTCGAATCGCTCGGTGCCGGACTGATTTCTTCCGGGTACAAGGACGCCATCGCCTTCATCATTTTACTGCTGATTCTGTTCATCCGTCCGCAGGGCCTCTTCGGCAAAGCCGATTCGGAGCGGGTCTGACACCATGAAAAGAGACCTTCTGCTGTTTATCGCTTTTTCCCTGCTGATCGTGGCGGCCCCCCAACTGTTTGCGGGGGGATACCTCATGAATGTGCTGGTGTTCGTCGGCATCAACACAATGCTGGCTATTGCGCTCAACCTGCTGCTCGGCTACGCCGGTCAGATATCCCTCGGCCATGCCGGTTTTTTCGGCCTCGGTGCCTATCTGTCCGGTATCCTGACGACCACTTACAGCGTGGATCCATGGGTTGCCATGCCCGCCGCGGCGGCGGTCGTCGGTTGCCTTGCCGGTCTGATCGGATTCCCGATCCTGAAGCTCAAAGGACATTACCTGGCCATGGCAACGCTTGGCCTCGGCATCATCATGTACATCGTTTTCAATGAAACGATCGAGTTGACCGGCGGTCCCTCCGGACTGTCGGGCATTCCGAATCTGACGCTCGGCGGCATTACCTTTGATTCGGATGTGAAAAATTACTATCTGATCTGGGGTGCAACCCTGGCGGTCATGCTGTTTTCCCTTAATCTTGCCAATTCCCGGGTGGGACGCGCACTGCGGGCGGTTCACGATTCGGAGGTCGCGGCGCAGGTGCTGGGCGTTAATGCCCGTCTCCTGAAGGTGCAGATATTTGCCCTTTCCGCGGTCATATCCTCCCTGGCCGGCAGCCTCTACGCCCATACCATGACGTTCATCTCGCCGGCATCATTCGGCTTCAATTTTTCGATAGAGCTGCTGACAATGGTCGTTATCGGGGGGCTGGGAAGCATATACGGCTCGTTCCTCGGCGCCGCCCTCCTGACCCTGCTGCCGGAATTCCTGCGGGGCGCCAACGATTACGACATCATCATCTACGGCTCGCTGCTGGTGGTCATGGTGATTTTCATGCCCGGCGGTCTGGTGCGGGGCATACCCGCCCTGTTCAGAAAGGTCGTGAAGAGGAAAGGGGAGGCCGGACATGCTTGAGGTCACCGGCATCACCCAGGTTTTCGGCGGCGTGACAGCGCTCGAGGATGTTTCGTTTTCCGTTGCAAAGGGAGACATAACCGGAGTCATCGGCCCGAACGGAGCCGGCAAGACGACGCTGTTCAACATCATCACCGGTATATACCGCCAGACTGCCGGCACGGTCACGCTGGAGGGAAGGAATGTCACCGGTTTGCCGCCCGAGCGGCTGGCCCGGCTTGCCATGGTACGGACATTCCAGAACATCGAGCTGTTCGGGGGGATGACGGTGCTTGAAAACGTCATGGTCGGCATGCACACCAAAAGTTCCGCCGGCCTGCTCGCCTGTGCGCTTAAAATGCCCTGGAGCATAGCCGAAGAGCGGCGTATCCGTGACGGCGCCATGAAGTGGCTCGAATTTACCGGGATTACTGACCTTGCCGGCGACACCGCCGGGAGCCTCCCGTTCGGAAAGGGACGCCTGCTGGAGATCGCCCGGGCGCTGGCCGTCGAACCGCGCATCATCCTGATGGATGAACCGGCGGCCGGACTCAACAGTCAGGAGACCCTGGGGCTTGCCAGACTGATCAAGCTTATTCGGGACCTCGGCATCACGGTCGTTCTGGTGGAACACGATATGGAGCTGGTCATGGATATCTGCGACCGGATCGTCGTTCTTAATCTCGGCAGGAAACTGGCGGAGGGAACCCCCCGCGAAATCCAGGACAGCCCTGAAGTCATTGCCGCATATCTGGGGGACGACGACTGATGCTGCGCCTTAAAAACATCAATACCTACTACGGAAAAATCCACGCCCTGAAAAATGTTTCCCTTCATCTGGGGGAAGGGGAAATTGTGACCCTGATCGGCGCCAACGGAGCCGGCAAGACCACCATCCTGAATACCATTTCCGGGGTGACACCCGCATCTGCCGGTGAAATACTGTTTTGCAGGGAACCGGTCACCGCGTTCGCACCGGACAAGGTTGTCCATCGCGGCATATCCCAGGTTCCCGAAGGGCGTCAGGTGTTCAAGCCTCTCTCGGTCGAGGACAATCTGGAGCTTGGCGCGTATCTGCGCTACCGGAGCAGGGAGGGGAAACTTTCCATCCACAAGGATATGGACAAGGTATTCACCCTGTTTCCCCGTCTCCTGGAGCGGCGTAAACAGCTGGCTGGCACCATGTCAGGCGGAGAGCAGCAGATGCTCGCCATCGGACGAGCCCTGATGGCGAATCCCAAAATGCTGCTCCTCGATGAGCCATCCATGGGGCTGGCGCCGCTGGTCGTCCAGGAGATCTTTCGCGTGCTGGAGCGTTTGCGGCAGGAAAACGGCACGACGATCCTACTGGTGGAGCAGAATGCCAAGGCGGCCCTCAGGCTGGCTGACCGGGGGTATGTGCTGGAAACCGGCAAGGTCATCCTGGAAGGCCCTGCCGATGAGCTGCTGGAGAATGCCGAAGTAAAACGCGCGTATCTCGGCAAGGACAAGAAAGAAATGTGGGAACGATAAATCCCAAATCCCCCTGAATCCCCTTTAGGCCCGCTTTTGGGTCCTTTAAAAAGGGAGAATTTTCATCAAGAAGGAATTCAATCAATGCGCTTTCCAATGCGTCTCAATTACGATCTCACGAAATACATTGTCAGTAACAAAATCAATAAGGTAGAAAAGTACCCGCTGGTGCTGATGCTGGAGCCGACCCATCTTTGCAATCTCGCCTGTTCCGGTTGCGGCAGGATCCGGGAATATGCCGACACCATTCAGGAGATGATGAGTCTGGACGAGTGCCTGCAATCGGTCGATGAATGTCCGGCGCCGGTCGTTACCATTACGGGGGGAGAGCCGTTTCTGTATCCGCAGATCCATGAACTGATCGCCGCGATACTGCAAAGGGGCAAACATATCTACCTCTGCACAAACGGCATCCTGCTTGAAAAAGCGCTTGATTCAATGACGCCCCACCCGAATTTTACGCTCAACATTCACGTCGATGGACTGGAAGAAACTCACGACCGTATCCTGGAACGAAAAGGCGCCTTCAGAACCGCCATGGCGGCGATCAAGAAAGCAAAAGAGAAGGGGTTTCGGGTCTGTACCAACACGACCATTTTCAATGAAACCGATCTGGTTGAAATTGAGATGCTGTTTACCAAGCTTGAGGAGATCGGTGTTGACGGACTGCTTGTTGCGCCCGGCTTCGGCTATGAAGCGGTCGGTGAAAAACTGTTCCTTGAGCGCCGGGA
>JBAQPK010000504.1:0-3750 GCA_049305715.1 Desulfuromonadaceae bacterium
AGCATTATTGTGCGCTCTGATGCAACGAGCCGGCATAGTTTCAGACTATCGGGTGAAGTGCTCATTTACTGTCATAATACACTGCCCATGGCAGTACGGTGCGACTTGTTTTTGTTATACGGCTTGGGATTCGGAGACATTTGTTCAGCACTTGAATAGCGATCATACTGGTTAATCGGCGCACAATAGCCAAGGTGATTCGATATTTTTTCAGATGCCTCCCTAACCATCAATGACAGGGCGGCCAAGTATGGAGCACCCACCAATCGCGTAGTAGGGCCATGCACGCTTATCGCGCCAATCACGTGCGAGTCGTGATTCCGAATCGGCGCGGCAATCTCGACCGCACCTGTGTTCGAATCTTCAGTTAAGAGCGCATACCCTTTATCAAGCACTTCCTTGATTTTTCCGGTCTTCAAAATGAACAGATTTTTGCTGTTCATGCTATCGACATACGCAGCATAAACACTACCGGCGGCAGAGCAATTCACGGGCAGCGTTTCACCTATCTGGAACACCGCCCTGACCGGGTATGTCGACTCCACGATGTCTTCGATAATTATGCTGTCATTTCTGAACAATACGATACTGACTGTCTCGTTGCAGATACCTGAAAGTTCTTCAATAACCAGTCGGGATTCCCTGATGACCCTTCTACTCTTTATGTATGCTCGTCCCAGGCTTAGAGCCTTATTGCCAAGACAGTATCCACCAGTCTGCTCGTTCTTGACAATAAATTCATTTAATTCAAGAGTTGCCAACAACCGGAAGACCTTATTCTTATTTACTTTAAGCGCCCTGCTTAGTTCAGACAGCGTATATTCATTCACACCGTTACTGAATTGCTCCAGTAACGACAGGGCGACAGAAACAGATTGTATCGAATAATCGTTTTTTACTTTTGTGTTCATATGGACCACCATTTACATTTGTAAAAATCCATTTTTTGACAACCGCCCCGCACTACCGGATACGGCACCCGATAGCGCGGGGCGGGTCAAGATACCCTAGAAGGTATAGGTGAACATTACTTTCGTGCTGTATGGGTCGGCCGGGTCGGCGGTGAAGCCGTTGGCCTGCCTGGAGAAGTAATCACCAAGCTTCATGTAGGCAAGCAGATAGCTCACGGTGAAGTTGTCGTACATTTTGTAACCGATCTCGGTGTTGATTTCAGTTCCCAGGAAGTCAGATGCGTGACTTGAGGCTGCACAGGCGCCAAACCCGAGATTGCTGTTGATGAACATCTTGCCGATGTTCACGTCGTACCCCAGGAACGCGCCAATGAAGCCCTGCCCGTTATTGTTCAGGTTGTACGCCACGGCGCGGCCGCTGTTGACCATGTTGTACTTGTTATCAAGCATCAGGTGCATATTGGCGACGCCAAAGTTGTTGGCGGCGCTGGTGGTGGCGCCCTTCTCCATGATCTGCTGGAAGTCGCTGCGTTTGCCACTGTCTTGAGTATTGTCGCCGGATGCATAAATGAGGTTCGATCTGAACAGACCGGGGCCGGCCTTGACATCAGCGCCGACGTTGGCGGCAAAGGCGTTAACCGTCTGGCCGCCGCCGGGGACGCCGGCCCGGCCAAGCTTACCGGCCTGATAGATGAAGAAGCCGGTAATTTTGGCATTACCAATGACATAGTCGGCATTAACACCAAGATGGTGAATATAGGTTTTGTCCTGTTTCGACTTCAGGATGTCGCTATAGAGGAGGAAGTAGTCCGCTCCGACCTTTAAATCCTTGCTGATCTCGTACTTGCCGCCCAGAGAGACGAGGTCCCGGGTCAGGCTGCCCAGCGTGGTGTTAACAAACGGTCTTGTCGCCGTATTGGTGATTGCGCCTGTTGACGTATTGGCCGTCTGGGTGACGGTCGTGCCGCCGGTTGTCGTGCCGCCGGTACCGTTGGCGACGTAACCCTGGGGGCCGTAGATTGCGGTAGTCAAGCTGGGAGTGGGGGGGGTCGTACCGTCATCAAACCTGAAGTAGCGAAAACTAAGGATGCTTTTTTCCAGTTTTGCGTCCACGACGAGCCCGGCTGCATCGGTGTTCGTGATGATGCCTTTGTAGGAGTCGCCCCAGTTCTGGATACCGAGCTTCACATTCACCGGAGCAGAGGGGATATTGAAATCAAGGTAGACGTTTTTGGTCTCAAGATTGACCTGGTCGGCGCCAATGGCACCGCCGTTGTTGCGGGTAGTGCTGTTGGAGTTGTAGGAGTTGTCGCCCCACCGGGAGTCGATCTCGAAATGCGTCACAAGCTTCAAATCGGCTGAAGTTTTGGCGATGTACTGGAGACGGGCGCGCTGCTCAACAAACGTGCTGGTGCGTGGATTACTCTTGTTCAGAGAACCGGAAACCCCATCGGCGTTGAACTGCGTTCCGCCACCGCCGTCATCGAAGTTGGAGACGATGCCCCGTACCCGGTACATGCCATGGAACTCGTTGTCCAAGGCAAGCGCAGGAACTGCCATGGATACGGTAAGTGCCGATACGCCCACTATTGCCATCAATTTCATATTCTTGCTCATCTATCACCTCTCATGTCGTTAATTGCTCAACAATTGGTACTGTCTGCACGTGGCTACTAAATTTACCCACACCTCCTTTCTTAATAAAATTGCTGCTACCCGAGTCACAGCGACTAATCCCAACCCTTCCAGACTTTATATGGCTCACCTGAAGGTTTTTCTCGGCAGCATGGATATCCGCGGCTGTTGAATGTCATCACCCATATAAATGGGTGACACTTTTGTATATGTCTACACGTCTATACAATTATTGTCAATAAAAAAATGTTCTAGTATCACCCCACTCAAATTCAACGCAACAGAGCTTTTCAGCTTTCTTGCAGTTTGGAAAAATGCAAGCGCGCCAAATTGCTTTCAGCGGTGCAAGGCCATGGCGGCAGGACCGGTTGAGGCAGGATGAGGGAAGATGTAAAACTATGCTGATTGAAGTGGCGCCGATTATTGAAACAGGTATAAATAAATGAGCCGGCTGCGGAGAAGGAAGTTTCAGGGCCGCAATTCCGTGCATAGTGCAGCGCTGAATTAAGACCACGTTTTGAAATACGGGAAAGCGTTTATATATCAAACGATCCGGAGATGTTTCCATGAGCGGCAAATTTGGCTGAACAACAGTTGCCTGCCATATCCGCTTTTCGTGCCCCTCATACTCTGGACATTGACGCGGTTGCGGCTATAGTTATGTAACATAATGTCACTGATGATGGCGAACAGATGCAAAGATGTATCCATGGCGAAGGGTCGAATCCACCCATCGCGGAAAAGCCTCAGCCTTCATAAACCTGGTGGATGCTCACACAATCCTGAACGTAAAGGCATAAGGAAACCCACAGGATGATCCCGGTCGAGATCGTTTCAACCATATCCCTCCTTTACATCGGCATATGGTTTGTCGTGGCCTATTTAGCCGAGAAAAAGAGAGCTCTCCGGAGCGCTACTTCCGGTTTCTATATTTACTCACTCTCCCTGGCTGTTTATTACACCTCCTGGTCTTATTACGGCCTCGTCGGACAGGCAGCAACCGCTGGAATCGTATTCATCGCCGCCTATCTGGGCCCAACCCTTATGGTGTTCAGCTGGTGGTTTCTCCTGCGTAAAATGGTGCGAGTCAGCAAGGAACAAAACATACTCAGCATCGCCGATCTTATTTCCAGCCGTTACGGCAAATCAGTCTTTCTTGGTAATATCGTCACTATTTTTTCTATCATGGCAATCATGCCAAACC
>JBAQPK010000505.1:0-6567 GCA_049305715.1 Desulfuromonadaceae bacterium
AAACTGTACCTGACGGAACGGATCGGTGATGTTGCCTTCAGAATTTCACCACGGTCATTTTTTCAGGTTAATAACAGCGGCGCCAATCTGATTTACAGCAAAGTGCGTGAATGGTCAGGGCTTACCGGTTCTGAAACGGTTTTGGATCTTTACTGCGGCATCGGCGGAATTGCGTTGTTCCTGGCCGGATCCGCAAAAGATGTGATCGGTGTCGAAGTTGTTGAAGAGGCCGTGGCAGATGCGGCCATGAACGCCCGGATTAATGGCATCAGAAACTGCCGGTTTGAAGCTGGAGACGTCGCCGATCTGCTCGATGAGATGGCCGGTGAACAGCTGTCTGTCGATGTCGCGGTGCTAAATCCCCCCCGTAAAGGGTGTGACCAAAATGTTCTTGAGCGGCTTGCAGCTCTCGCCCCGAAATCGATCCTCTATGTTTCATGCTCGCCGCAGAGTCTGGCGCGTGACCTTGACCTTCTGAGTAAGCTGGGGTATCTCTGCCGGGAAATTCAGCCGGTTGACATGTTTCCACAGACGGTGCATGTAGAGAATGTGGCCAGATTGGAACAAATCAAATAATTATGTCAGTAAAATCAGCTTGACATCCATGGCGTAACTTGCTATTACTCTCCAGCTTTTTGATGTAGGCGCGTAGCTCAGCGGGAGAGCGCTACCCTGACACGGTAGAGGTCGGCGGTTCGACACCGCCCGCGCCTACCATTATAAAGCAGAGCTGAAGCGAGCAGGATGCAGGCATCGATGTATCGATGCCTTTTCTGTTTGTCCTCTTTAAAGGAATTATTTATGGCGACAATCTCAATTACACTTCCGGATAATTCTTCCCGTGAGCTTCCCGAAGGTGCCACCGTATATGATCTGGCTGCTTCAATCGGTGCCGGCCTTGCCAAGGCTTCACTGGCAGGGAAAATCAACGGTGAGCTGGTAGACCTTTCTTCCCGGCTGTCGAATGGCGACCGTGTTGAGATAGTTACGGAAAAAAGTCCCGAAGCACTTGAAATAATTCGCCATTCAACCTCGCATCTCATGGCTCAGGCAGTTAAGGAGCTTTTCCCCCAGGCTAAGGTTACGATCGGCCCTGCCATTGAAACCGGTTTCTACTACGATTTTGATGTTGAAAAACCGTTTACCCCTGAAGATCTGGAGCGTATTGAGGCCAAGATGCAGGAGCTGGCTTCCGCTGACCAGAAGATTGAACGGCGCGAGTATTCAAGTGCCGATGCGATCAGCATGTTCAAGGCAATGGGCGAACCGTATAAAGCTGAATTGATCAATGACCTTGGCGTTGACAGCGTCTCCGTGTACAGTCAGGGCACATTTGCCGATCTCTGCCGCGGACCGCATCTCCCCACGACGTTGAAAATAAAAGCGTTCAAGCTGCTTTCCATTGCCGGCGCCTACTGGCGCGGAGATGAAAAAAACCGCATGCTTCAGCGCATTTACGGTACCGCCTTTGCTGATAAAAAAGAGCTGGATGCGTATCTGCATCGCCTGGAAGAGGCAAAGCGTCGTGACCATCGCAAGATCGGCAGGGAGCTGGATCTGTTTTCGTTCTCGGACGAAGTCGGCGCCGGTTTTCCGATCTGGCATCCTAAAGGTGCCATGCTGCGTACGATTCTTGAAGATTTTGAACGCAAGGAACACCTGAAGCGGGATTACGACATTGTTGTGGGTCCGCAGATTCTCAAGAGTGAGCTCTGGCAGCGTTCCGGCCACTATGAGAATTATCGCGAAAACATGTATTTCACTGAAGTGGATGAGCAGAGCTACGGCATCAAGCCGATGAACTGTCTTTCCCATATGATGATCTACAAGTCGCATCTGCGCAGCTATCGTGACCTGCCGCTCCGGTTCTTCGAACTCGGCACCGTGCATCGCCACGAGCGTGCCGGCGTTCTTCACGGCCTCATGCGGGTGCGCTGCTTTACCCAGGATGATGCCCACATTCTCTGCACGCCGGAACAGCTGGACGCAGAAATCAAGGGCGTTATATCCTTTGTAAATGACGTAATGGCTATTTTCGGTTTTGAGTATGAAATGGAGCTTTCAACCCGTCCGGAAAAATCAATCGGGTCGGATTCTGACTGGGAGCAGGCCACGAACGCTCTCTTGTCTGCTTTGAAGGACTCCGGTCGCCCCTACGAGATAAATGAGGGGGATGGCGCGTTCTACGGACCTAAAATAGACATCAAATTGCGCGATTGTCTTGACAGGAGATGGCAGTGTGCTACTATCCAGTGCGATTTTACCCTGCCGGAGCGCTTTGATCTGACCTATGTTGCATCTGATGGCGAGCGTAAGCGGCCAATAATGGTGCATCGCGTCATCCTCGGGTCGATCGAGCGGTTCATCGGTGTTCTCATTGAGCATTTTGCCGGTAGCTTCCCGCTCTGGATTTCTCCGGTTCAAGCGACTATCGTTACGGTGACTGACAGCCAGGTGCCGTTTGCACAGGCTGTGTACCGGCAGTTGCGCAACGCTGGTATTCGTGTTGAGTGCGATACCCGCAACGAAAAGCTGAGCTTCAAGATTCGCGAAGCACAGTTGCAGAAGATTCCCTATATGCTGGTTATCGGCGATAAGGAAGTTGAACAGGGTACGGTCACGCCGCGCTATCGTGACGGCCAGAACCTGTCCGCCATGAAGCCGGAAGAATTTATTGAATTTGTTACGCAGGAATGCAAAAACTTCAAATAGAGGTTAAGTCAGATAGCAGTTGTTAATAAGCTGCTGTCAGGGGGTGTCGCCATAGCAAAACCGACCGTCAACATCAATCAGGCCATCAGGGTTTCCGAAGTTCGTGTCATTGGGGCAACAGGAGAAGCGCTTGGTGTGCTGCCTCTTTCCCAGGCTCTTGAGTTGGCCGAGCAGCAGCAGCTGGATCTTGTTGAAGTTTCGCCAACGGCTGTTCCGCCCGTCTGCCGTATCATGGACTATGGCAAATTCAAATACCAGCAGAGTAAAAAACTGCAGGAAGCAAAAAAGAAGCAGGTTCATGTGTTGTTGAAGGAAGTGAAGCTGCGGCCCAAGACCGACAGTCACGATCTTGAGTTTAAAATTAATAATGTGAAGCGCTTTCTTGAAGAAGGCAACAAAGCCAAAATCACCCTTGTCTTCCGTGGTCGCGAGATTACCCACATGGATGTCGGCCGGGCGGTGATCGAGAAGGTTGCGAAAGAGTTGCAGGACGTGTGCGTCATTGAAAATCAGCCCCGTGTTGAGGGACGTAACATGTACATGATTGTTGCGCCAAAACCGAAAAAATAAAGATATATGCCTCTACAGGTAAGTTCTTATAACGAAGAAGGAGATTGTCATGCCAAAAATTAAAACCAATCGCGGCGCTGCCAAGCGTTTCAAGAAATCAGCGTCCGGACGTATCAAGCGCGGGAGTGCTTTCACCAGTCACATCCTGACTCCCAAGACCCGTAAGCGTAAGCGTAATCTCCGCGGTGGTTCCATGGTTGCTGCTGTTGACCAGAAGAACATTGCCCGTCTGATCCCTTACAAATAGTCAACTTTCCCTCGCTTTGTGCGAGGGGATGCATAATGCCAAGAACCATGAGGAAATTGTCTCCCCTTATGGATCTGGCCAATTCAGCAACGAAGGAGTAGTGACGTATGGCACGTGTAAAAAGAGGATTTAAAGCGAGACGCAGACGTAACAAGGTATTGAAACTGGCTAAAGGTTATCGCGGTGCGCGCAGCAAACTTTTCCGTAGCGCGACAGAAGCGGTAGACCGGGCTTTAAATTATGCCTTCCGTGACCGTCGCGTCAAAAAACGTGATTTCCGCAGTCTGTGGATTACCCGTATCAACGCGGCATCACGCATCAACGGCTTGTCGTACAGCAAGTTCATCTTCGGCCTTAAAAAGGCCAATGTTCAGATCGACCGTAAAGTGCTGGCTGATATTGCCGTCACTGATCCGAACGGTTTTGCGCAGGTCGCCGCGCTTGCAAAGGCCGGTATTTAGATTCTCCGCAAGTTTATTTACGGAAAGGGAATGGGACTGGATCCCATTCCCTTTTTTGTACGAAGACAGTCTACACCATAACTATACACTTGAAGGTATTCAACCATGCGGGAACAACTTGAGCAATTGAGAACCGGCGCCCTGCAGGCTATTGCCACAGCGTCCTCAGTAGAACAACTTCAGGATATACGTATCAATCTGCTTGGCCGTAAAGGCGAACTGACGGCGCTGATGAAAGGACTCGGTTCCTTGTCAGTCACCGAGCGTCCAATCATCGGGCAGCTGGTCAACACAGTTCGCGATGGGATTGAGACTGCACTCGGCGTTGCAATCCGGGCTGCAGAGGAAATGGCAATTGCCGATCGTCTTCAATCCGAGCGTGTAGATACTTCCCTCCCCGGTCGTCGTCCTCTCAAGGGCACCAAGCATCCGGTCTCCCTGGTTATTGAAGAGATCTGCTCTATTTTCGCGGGACTCGGGTTTGCGGTTGCGGAGGGACCTGAAATTGAGCATGACTGGTACAATTTCGAGGCGCTCAACTTCCCTCCTGAACATCCCGCCCGTGATATGCAGGATACATTCTTTGTGGAAAACAACCTGCTGCTGCGCACTCATACGTCACCTGTGCAAATTCGCACGATGCTCAAGCAAAAGCCTCCGGTACGAATCATTGCTCCGGGAACCGTCTATCGTTGCGATTCAGACGCTACTCACTCTCCGATGTTTCATCAAATTGAAGGGTTGATGGTTGACTCCCGTGTGACATTCGGCGACCTTAAAGGGATACTCACTGTATTTACCAATCAGCTTTTTGGACAGAAAACCGGTGTTCGGCTCCGCCCCAGTTACTTTCCTTTTACGGAACCATCGGCAGAGGTGGATATCGCCTGTGTCATCTGCGGCGGCAAAGGATGTCGGGTCTGCAAGAACAGCGGCTGGCTTGAAATTCTTGGTGCCGGCATGGTTGATCCTGAAGTGTATCGCCACGTACAGTATGATGCTGAAAATATCTCCGGTTTTGCCTTCGGGATGGGGATCGAGCGCATTGCGATGTTAAAGTACGGCATTTCCGACATGCGTCTCCTTTTCGAAAATGACGTCCGTTTTCTTCGGCAGTTCTAATTCCAACCCTGATAAACAGGATAAGTGCGTTAATAGATGTTATTATCTTCCATATAAAAAGCCGAGAATAACTTCTAACTTACTAAAATATTCCATGGTGCATTGATATGAACGTTACGTATAGCTGGCTGAAAGAACTTGTAGATTTTGATGCGACCCCTGACGAGCTTGCCGAAATATTAACCATGCTTGGGCTTGAAGTGGAGTCCATGGAGAAGCGTGGCGAAGGGCTGGATGAAGTCGTAGTCGCATTGGTAGAGGAAAAGCGCCAGCATCCCAATGCCGATAAACTTTCGTTATGTCGCGTCAACAACGGGAAAGAGACACTTGATGTCGTATGCGGAGCCCAGAACTTCAAGCAGGGGGATACCGTTGCGTTGGCTCAGATCGGCGCCGTACTTCCCGGTGATTTTAAAATCAAACGGTCAAAGATCCGTGGCGAAGAGTCGTGCGGGATGCTCTGCTCCGAAAAAGAGCTGGGTCTGGCCGAAGAGAGTGCGGGGATTGTTGTGCTCCCTCCCGCCGTTGCGCCACTCGGAACGCCGGTTTTTACCGCTCTCGGCCTCAAGGATACGATCTTTGAGATCGGCCTCACTCCCAACCGCTCGGACTGTTTGAGTGCCATCGGCATTGCACGCGACATTGCCGCCAAACTTGGTCTCAAGGTGAAGTATCCTCAATCCACACTTGTGGAAGGGCCCGAAACCGTCGATTCATTCATCGGGGTTACCGTTGAAAATTCAGAGATCTGCCCTCGCTATGCCGCCCGCTATGTCTCCGGCTGTACAATCGCCCCTTCTCCCGGTTGGCTGGTCAAGCGCCTTAATGCAATCGGCGTACGCTCGATCAACAATGTGGTTGATGTAACCAATCTGATCATGATGGAATCAGGACAGCCGCTGCACGCATTCGATTGTGACCGGCTTTCCGGAAAACGGATTGTTGTACGCACGGCAACGGAAGGGGAGCTGTTCACAACTCTCGACAACCAGTTGCGCACGTTGACGACGGCCGATCTCGTTATTTGTGACGCAGAGCGCCCTGTTGCTCTCGCTGGTATTATGGGGGGATTAAATTCAGAGATTGAGAACAGTACCACCTCTATTCTTCTTGAGAGCGCTTTTTTCAAGCCGGCAGCTATTCGCAAAACGGCCAAGCGTCTTGGCCTCCATACCGAGTCTTCACATCGCTTTGAACGAGGCATAGATATTGATAACGTGTCCCGTGCGCTTGACATGGCTGCCTCCTTGATCGTTGAACTTGCCGGTGGCGTCCTGGCCCAGGGATGCCTTGACGTGTACCCGGGCAAAAGCGAGCGGGCTGCAATCATGTTCCGTCCGGAAAAAGCAAATGAACTGATTGGGATCAATCTGGAGCGGGATGTTATCATTGATATTCTGACCCGGTTGGAGTGCCGGGTTTCTCCCCGTGCCGATGGGTCGGTGGATGTTATCC
>JBAQPK010000506.1:0-5637 GCA_049305715.1 Desulfuromonadaceae bacterium
ATGCCCGGACAGAGTGTCATCCTCACTCTTCAGATGCAGATGAATTGAACGGCGGCTTGGGGTAAATATGCCGCGGTGGCTGCGGGAATAAAAACCGATAACCTCTATTTCGGTATCTTCGATGGTGTATTTCACCTTCGCCTTTTCATGCAGTTCCGGCGAATGCGGTTCGCCGTCAGTTTTATTGAGCACATGGAACACGACCCGGTCCGGCTGCCCCTTGAGGAGAAAGGGAAAAGGCACATCGGGATCGATGCCGTATTCGGCAGCCAATACCGGCAATTCACGTTCCAGTGTTTTTTCATCGATGATGTCCTCGGGCAGCGATACCCGCCGCCAGCGAGGGACTTGCGAATAAACCAGAAAACAGGCGCGGTTGACAAAGCTGTTCTGGACTTCCAGAGTGCCGTCCTCCTGAACCCGGGCAACATAGGGCGTGGAGTCAATAATTGTCACCTCCCCTGAAGCCTCTTCCAGCGGTCCAAGGGCGTACAAGCTCTGCAACTCTGCCAAGGGTTCCAGATCTACATGCCCACGAATATCTCCGCCGAGCACGTCCTTTTGGGCCCCCTGCCACTGTACCTTAAATGGACCGGACGTGTCGGCCCCACCGCTGAAGCAGCCGCAGCTACCAATCCTGCAATCGATGGTTGATTTATTTTGTGTCATAAAATCCTCCTCTAAGTTATTGAACCGGCAACTTACCAGGTAACCTGCTGATCGCCGGACGGTGCGCCCTGAGTTCCGAATACTTCCCCGGCAACTTCGTCAACATGAAGCAGATATGCCTCGTGCTTGATCACGTCATCGGGCGACGAGACGCCACGGGCACGGATCAGATAGGCTTCGCCAAAACTGTTACGCTTCAGAGATGCGGCATACTTGGGATAAATGTCCGCAAAGGCCGTTTCTTCCGGATTACCCTGGGTCTGAATAAAGACCAGTTTTTTACCCGGCGCCAGCCGACTGGGTGTCGGCGACGTGCGGTATTCCGGAGTGAAATAGGAGAACGTCCGGTCGATGAAACCTTTGAGCTGACTGGTGACATCACCAAAATAGACCGGCGTAGCCAGAATCAGCACATCGGCGGCAGCGACGTCCGCCAGCGCGCGGCTGAGATCATCACGCAGAATACAGTCTTCACGGGAGGTTTTGCAGGCAAAGCAACCGACACATCCTTTGTAGGTCAATGTTCCAAGTTCATACACAATCGGTTTGTACCCCTGTTCCTCTGCCTTGGCGAGAAATTTTCGGGCCAGTGTGGCGCTGTTTCCTTTGGGGCGGGGACTTCCCAGTAATGCAACTACTTTCATGTCTTCTCCTTTTAATTTTAGAGTGATTTTTCTTGCGTCCAAAGCTCTCAACGCATGGTGAAACCGGTTAACAGAATGTATCCGCTGGCTATTGCCACAAGAATGACGGTGCAAAAGAGAGATACGCGTGCCAACGTACGGATCATGCCCGGCAGATCATCCGCAAGACTTGTCGTGCTGCGGTAGCGTTCCAGCCAACCGGAACCGAAACCACAGATGGCTGCGACGAACATTGAGATATAGAGCAGGTAGCCGACTAAATAATATTCTTTCTGCAGGATGCAGAACGGGCAATGATGCGCAGGCATCTGGTAAATATAGAGCGAAATAACGGAAATGGTCGCGATGAGAGCAACAGCCAGTTGAACAATATTCAGGAGCGCGAACACCCCCCCTCCACTTCCCCGAACGGTGAACCATGCCCCGCAAAGCAGCGTGACGCCCGAAGACGCATAAAACAGCGCCAGCACCGGCAGCGGCGGAGCATTGACTATTTCGGTTGCGAGGCCGCGTGTTGCAGGACTGAAAAGAGTGCCGCAACAGGAGGTAATGATGTCCGGTTTCAAGCCCAGAAAGTACAACCCTTGAAGTAGGGTCTCCGCCAGAATAAATGGCGTCATGACCAGCAGCAAAAAATATTTGCTTCTGATCAGAGGATAATCATAGCCGAGGCTGTCGGCGTGATTCAGGATCAGCCAGAAGCCGGCCAGCAGAAAGGTGACAACCTTCAGAATCAGGGTCGGATAGCCGAAGCCATTTACCGTCAGAGTCCCGACGGCGCACATGGCTCCGACAAAAAGTCCGCTGATACTGCCGGCGGTAAGGATGAACAGGAACAGTGACACCAGCTGAAAACCGAGAAAATAGCTGACAATCGTCGAGATCAGATATGTTTTACGCTCCAGGGATAGTTGAAATTCACTGCCGCTGGAAATATTCCAGTGGCGCAGAATCCGGACTCCATGGGTAGCCGAGTAAAGCATCATCAGAGCCGTCAGCAGCGAAGAGACAAGCAGCGACAAAATGCCGGGATGAAGGATCATGTTCGAGATCCGGCCGAGACGATGCGGCCGTCACGCATTTCCACCACGCTGTCGGCCAGATCGCTGTCGTATACAATCGGATCGTGGCTGGACAGTATGATCGTTTTGCCCTCCTCCTTGAGTTGCCGCATGATGGCCATGAACTCATGCGACAAGCCGGTGTCCAGATGTGCGGTCGGCTCGTCGGCGATAATGATGGAGGGATTGTTGATCAGCGCCCGGGCAATCGCTGCACGCTGGGCTTCTCCACCGGACAACCATTCGATTTTTGCATCCGCCTTGTGGTCTAAATTGAATAGTGCCAGCGTTTCCATCGCCCGCTTCCTGAGAGCGGGAAAGCGTTCGCTGGATGGATAGGCCGGAATCATGACATTATCCAGAACCGTCATCCCTTTGATCAGGTTGAATTGCTGGAAAATAAACCCGAAAGTACGGCGGCGAATAGCGGTTAAAAATCGTTCGGGGAGACTGGTAATCTCCCTGTCTTTCAAAAAAATCCTCCCCGAGGTCGGGCGCGACATACACCCCACCATACCCAGCAGCGTAGTCTTACCGGAACCGCTCGGCCCTTTGAGGATGGTCACCTTGTGGAAATCGATCTCAAGTGAGACATCGCTGACCGCAATAAACTCGTTCGGTTTTCCTGCATTAAAGGTTTTGGTAATGTCACGGGCCGAAATCATGGACGTTCCTTTTCACCGCATGACAGCATCGGGGTCAATGGTTGCCGCGCGCCATGATGGGATGATAGTTGTTACGGTGTACGGCACCACCGTCAGAAAAAATAAGGCTGCCAGATGACCAAAATTAATGAACGGCACCAACCTGAACTGGGGATAGAGTGTTGACCACCCCTTTAGAACCGGGCTGAAGAGAAACGAAGACGAAAAATAAACGTGGATGTACGCCAGTATCAACCCCAGCAGAAATGCGGTTAACGAAACCGACAGCCCCTCCCAGAATTTCATCCGCAACACATCTGATGTTTCCCAGCCGACCGCCTTAAGAATGCCGATTTCCCGGCGTTCATCGGCCGAGAGACCGGTGGCCTTGTCCCAGGCAAATATCACGAACGCCAGAGCGGCAGCGCTGAATATGACGGTTACCAACCCGGAGCGCCAGCTGAAGACCGCATCGTAGGTCCGCAGAATTTCATTTCGCACTATCGGGCGAGTGCCGGGAAGCTGTTTGGTAATTTTTTCGGCAATTGCAGTGAATTCCCTCTGGTTACGCACCTTCAGTACCAGGTCGGTAGCCTGACCCGCGGGAATCCCTGAAAAATCACGGTAATCCGCTTCAGAGATCAGAATCAGATCGGAGCTTATCAACTGGGATTCATCGGACAGGATCTTGCGGATGGTAAAACTGCGAGGCTTGCCGTCGGCTCCGGTAAAACCGATTATGTCACCCGGAAAGGCGTCTCTGAGCTTGGAGATACCTGCCCCGATGTCGATTTTCCCCGGTTCGGGCGGCTCTTCACGCGGCACGACCAGTGTGTAGTTGGCCAGAAAATTCCCGTCATAGTAATATCCCCACAGACGTGGTTCGACGGAGATTACGCCGCGAATGTCCCTGATCTTTTCGCCGTCGGCGAGTGGGATCGGCTGATAGCGGCCGGTCAGCGTGCGCTGGACAATAATCTCCGGCGTATCTTTAAGAACCTCACCCGCTTCACGTCTGAGGGCGTGAGTAAAGAGCAGCACCGATGCCAGAACAAATACAATCAGAGTATAGACAGCCAGCAACGAGCCATTCTTGCCTTTGCGGCGCAGGAGAGCGGCGATAGTATAATCGAGGATGTGCCGTTGCCGTTCAAGCGCGTCTCTCATGGCCTTGTCAGATGCGCGGGAGGACCAGCCACCGCTCCGGAAGGAAAATGTTCAAATGTCATGGGAGAATCCTGAAATGGCGTAAAACGGTCCGCCATGGAGAGATGCCGTGTATAACTGGCCTCGCTGAACAAAGTCAGGTCGGTCAGCTCCAGTCTCTTGACCTGTTGAGACATGCGAAATATCTGAGGGGTTGCGGCGGAGACCATATAGTATGAATAGCCTCCGAGGCCCGCCAGTGCTGCCAGGAGCGCCCCGGTAATACTCAGATACAGTGCGGAATAGCTGAGTCGCATTAATCGAGACTCTTGATAACGGCAGGCGTTACATCCTTGAAACGAAGAATTGCCTTTCCGTCATGGTCACGTTTAAATTCCTTTGCCTCCGCCTCCTTTGCAAAAGGTATCAGTTCCCGCCCCATGGGGCTATTAATGTTGCTGCCGGTTACGTACCATGCAGTCAGTCCGTTAATTGGCGAAAGCTTATAATAACTGGTAACAAAGACGGCCTTTACATCGGCTGTTTTTTTACCGGGCGAATAGCGGGAACTGTTTTGATAGTACCTGAAAAAATCCTTGGTGCCGTCAAAATGATAGGCAGTGCCGTCCTTGAAATGTATCTGGGCGGCAAATTCCGGATATTTGGCCACGAACATGCCACAGACCGGGCATTTATCTTTGGAAGCGGGTTTGACCGGTTTTATTTCAGCACCCCAAACTACACCGAAAGCGTTAAGGAAGAAGACTGTGCTTATCATCAAGATTGTGTTTTTCATGGTAGTGACCTCACCTAACAATGTATCTGTTCATCCGCGGTTATCTCACCAGATAACTGAGAATGACGTTTTCCAACATGCGATTGTTTACAGCCCCTATCAGTTTTTCTCTCAGGATTCCCTGCTTATCGAGAATAAAAATTGTTGGTAAAACTTTGACACCGAACTGCTTTTTACCAACTGACAGGTCATTGTCCAACAGCGCCTCGTATGGTAGCTTGTTGGCCAGAATAACACTTTCAACCACTGCCTTGCTCTGCCCCTCGTTTACCGTAACAAATGCCAGCCGGCGATTTTTATGAATAGTTACGAATGATTTCAGAGCCTTCAACTGTTCGGCGCAGCCGCACAGATTGTTCCAGAAATAGATTACCGTTACTCGGCCTCTGAACTGAGCGGTGTCGATTTTTCTACCCGCCAGGTCCGAAAGAGAGAAGGCCGCCACTGCCTCGCCAATACGCGGAGATGCTGCCGCTGCACTGCTCGCAGCAAGCAGGAGCAGGGCTATGATAGCGACACGATGAAGCAGCCGGAAAAATTTGGTACCCATATGCTCCCAATCATTCAAATTCTTGTCTCTATCAATTCAATTACAATTCCGCGGAAGTAGAAATCGCGTCAACTACCGACGGGCTATACGCATGTGAACCTGTTGCTTTGACTTCCTTGTTCTGAAG
>JBAQPK010000507.1:0-3978 GCA_049305715.1 Desulfuromonadaceae bacterium
AGCTTCACACATTGTCCTTTTCGAGTATTTCTTTACAGTATCACCCACCTGTATAAACGATCGATTATCAACTGCGTTCCAAGGAATCCCGTCAGACATGCCCACGCGGTTGCAAATTTCTTGTAGCGGCCCTTTTTCTCCCAAGCAGTAGAAATGCCAGCCCAGATCCATCGTGCATCCTTCTCTATCGTAGGATATACAACGCCCCCCGAGTAGTTTGTTTTTTTCGAGTAATAGAACCTTCCAGCCAGCGTGGGAAAGTAAGGCACCAATCCCGCTACCACCAATCCCGCTGCCAATAATGATTGCATCAAACTGCTTAGACATTGTTTTCTCCTTTTGTTAATTTATGGGGAGTCTTGCCAATCGTTAGGGCCTTGTGCAACCCCGGCAACAGAATATCAACATGCTAGTGTACGATAGCTTCATCAGTTATCTGGTCAGGATCTCCGCAGTGTACCTTGAGATTTGGCATAAACTTCAGGCTGACCTGATGGTTCTAGATATAAAAAATATGTCTCCTACGAACAATCCCATTTTTTATCTCTATTCTTTTTTTGTAGATTACTTCCGGGTTTGACATAAGTAAAATATATTGTTATGATTCATCTCATATAATTAGTTTATGAATGGAGAGCACATGGATCTGCGACAGCTGCGTGTCTTTGCCGAGGTCGCCCGGCTGGAGAGTTTTACCCGGGCATCAGAAAAGCTTAACATTGTCCAACCGGCAATTAGCATCTCGATTCGTAAACTCGAGGAGAGCCTTGACCTTACTCTGCTGAACCGGCAGGAAAAACGTGTAACCCTGACTGCCGAAGGGGAAACCCTGCTGGCCCATGCTGAACGGATCTTTGAGGACTTCTCGGCGGCCGAGGCGGAGATGGCTGAATTGCGTGGACTTGGGAGCGGTGAAGTGCGGGTCGGTATCACACCGATGCTGAGTTCCTACTATTTTCCGCGTATCATCAAAGAATTTCATGAGCGCTACCCGAACCTTAAACTGTCAGTCAACGGTGAGGGGGCCGCAAGTATTCAAAGGATGATCTCCAAGGGAGAGATCGACATGGGCGTGATCGTCAAACACAAGGTTCAGGAGGGCCTGGAGTTTCAGCACTTTCTGCGCGAGGAGATCGTAGCCTGTGTACCAGCGAACCACCCTCTGGCCGAGCGCGATACAATGGCCTTTTCTGATTTCCTGAAGGAACCTTTGATTTTTTTCAAGAAGGGGTATTATATTCGGGAGGTGATGGACGAGTTGTTGGAGGATAGCAACCTGAAAGCGAAGGTTGTCTTTGAAACTAACCTCTTTTCCCTGGCACGATCGCTGGTCAAGGAGAGGCTGGGGCTCTCGGCGCTTCTGCGAATGGTCATCGCCGGGGAACCTGATTTGGTGGCCGTATCCTTTGATCCACCGATTTACCTCGACCTTGTGATTGCTTGGAAGGCCAACAGATACCTTTCGCGGGCCAACCGTGCATTCGTCGATTTTCTGGTCGAAAAAACCAGCGAACAGATGAACGGATGAGTAACGGTGGAGGAATTGTGGAACAAAACCGCAAGTTGATGAAAGAAACATTTCCGAGGCCTATCTGGTCGGACAAGCGGACATGTGATCGCGAAATATATATCCAATCAAGGACCCGGGTTGTAAACGCTAACTTGGTCCGCACCCGGCGGATTGGCATGTAACATTCTTAATTGAAGCCAAGAGTGGAATCAAGAACGTCAGGGCCATTATCTCTGCTTACGGCTGGTGGCCAGTACGGAGATGATTTCAGGTATCAAGCGCTCCAGTACGGTTGTCGAGTACCCCCCCTCAAGAAAAACCCCGATCCTCCCCGCGCAGTGGTCCATGGCGAGTTTATCAAGTTGCCGGATCGCAGAAAGAAAATGACGATCTTCAACCTTCATAACCTCGAACGGATCTTCCAGGTGCGCATCGAAACCGGCACTGACCAGCAGGTAGTCGGGCTTTATCTTCTGCTCAAAACCGTGTAGGTTTGTTTCGAAATGTTGCAACCAATCGTCACCCGAACTTTCCAGTGGCAGGGTGATATTGCGAGTGTATCCCAAGCCTGATCCCCGACCTGTTTCATACACGTAACCGGTATTCGGATAAATGTGCTCAGGAATGCCGTGCAGAGAGTAATAGAAGACCTTTGGGTCAGCGTAATAGAGAGCATCAATGCCGTTGCCGTGATGAACATCGAAATCAACAACCAGAAAGTTGGCCTCCGGTTCTTTTATCCTGATGGCTTCGATGGCCAGCGCAACATGGTTGATAAAACAGAACCCCTCTGCGTTTTTCCTGCTTGCGTGGTGTCCTGGCGGGCGGATCAGCGCAAAGCCGGCACCCTGCGCGAGCAGAGTCTCGGCCAAAGCCAGTACGCACCCCCCCGCTGCAAGTACGGCGAGAAAGGTGTTCTGGCTGATATGGTTGTCTTGTGACATAAAAAAGGGGTTCAGTTGCTGGCAGCATGCCTTCAGGTTCAGCAGATAGACTTTTTCATGTACCAGTTCCAGTTGGGATATCTGGGCAGGCTGCGGGATCCGAAAGGAGACCGGCAGATTATCGGGAAGGCCGGAGCAGCCTCGAAGTATGCTCGAAAGCCTCATCGGGGTTTCGGGATGATCTTCGCCCACCAGGTGCTGGAAACAATCCGGGTGGTAAAAAACCTGAAAATGCTCTTTTTTGAAAGGAAACTTTTGTTCCAGATCAATCATGGTCCCTCCAGAGGGAGCAGGTATTCCAACTCTGACGGGTCATCGGCGGGCCTGCCAATGAAATGGAACCGTTCAAAAACCTTGCACATTGAGGGATTGTCATAGCGGACATTGGCTGTCAGAAATTTCAACTTTCTTTGCTGCGCTATTGAGATGAGTTTCGCCAGTAGCTGGCTGGCGAAGCCCTTACCGCGCTTCGTTTCATGGACGATAAACGCGGTTTCAGCCCGTTCTCCGTCTTCGAGGACATAGTAGCGGCCAACGGCCAAGATGACCTCCCTGGGGCCTTGACGTTCAACGATACACAGTGCCATGTCCTTATCCAGATCGGTATTAACCAACCTGTAGGCATGTGTTGTTCCCATTTTTTTCGGGGTGTTTCGGTATCTTTGAAAAAGCGTCACATTGTCGTGTGAGTAGAAAAAACTCTGCAATCGACGTTGATCGGAAGGATGAAGGGGCCGCAAAAAATAGTCTTCATCTCCCTTGATATCCAGCTTGATGACCTCTGTGTCTCCAAACTCTTTGACGATAGCCGGAGTGTTGCGTTGATAGGCCGGAACCCTGGTGTTTTTAACCATGTCATCCAGCAATTGATCACGAAATTTCGGATGAGCGATCTGGATCAGTTCCATGATCCGCTCGCGAATGCTGCGTCCGCGCAGGGTCGCTATTCCATATTCGGTCACCACATAGTGGACATCTCCCCGTGTGGCCACCACTCCGGCTCCGTTTCTGATCTCCGATATGATGCGTGAAATGCTGCCGTTTTGTGCAGTGGAGGGGAGCGCGATGATGGGCAGTCCCCCCTTGCTCATGCCGGCACCACGGATGAAGTCCACCTGGCCGCCGATGCCACTGTAAAACAGGCCTCCAACCGAGTCAGAAACGATCTGTCCGGTTAGATCGACCATGGTTGCGCTGGTCAGTGAAATCATCTTATTGTTTTTGGCTATGATCGACGGGTTGTTCACATAGTCTGAGGAGTGAAACTCGACGTGGGGATTGTTATCGACGAAATCGTAGAGGTTTTGGCTACCAAAACAAAATGAAGCAATGGTCTTACCTTCGTTGACCCCTTTAAAACGGTTGCTGATATTGCCATTATTGTACAGCTTTAACAGGCCGTCACTGAACATTTCGGTATGAATGCCGAGGTCGCTGTGGCTGGTCAGTTGGTGCATCACCGCATCAGGTATCTTGCCGATACCCACCTGTAGGGTGCAGCCGTCTTCGATGAGCAGGGAGACG
>JBAQPK010000508.1:0-3368 GCA_049305715.1 Desulfuromonadaceae bacterium
TAATTGCCGCTTTTGTAGGAAGGAAATACCGTGGAAAAGTTATGCCCCGGGTCGATATGCTGGGTAAACTCCATCAGATGACGATGGTCGAGCGCGATAACGACGACACCGTTAAACGAGCCTCTTGCGTCGAACAGGGCTGCCGCAAAACGGATAACCCCCTGATATGATTTCCCGTCGAGGGCATGCTCCGGTTCGTCGGCGCCGTTCAGCTGATCCTGTTTCGAGATGTGGAAGCCGGTGAGATGAGAAACGAATATTTTGCCCGGCCGGGTACGAACCCTGGTGAAATAATCTTCCGACAGGAACTCTGTCCGGGCGGGATCGGAAACATCCTTCAGTTCTGCAGCGGCAACAACAGCGCCATCCCTGATCACCAGCTTTTCCCGGCCATATTTGTCGATCAGTGCCATGCTGCGGTAGAGCGGCACCTGCTCGCGGGATTCAAGCGGATTCGACGAGCTCCCGGTCCGGTGCCAGATTTCGCCTCGCCTGCTGGCATAAAAATTGAGCAGTGTTGTCTGGTCCAGCTGCGAACTCGACAGGAAAATCAGGTCGCTCTCGCATTGGCGCAGGAAATCCGCCACACTCTCTGCTACCTGGGTTGCCCGCATCTGGAGTGATTCCGACGCCTGAATATCTGCCGTATCGCCGATTTCGGAGGTAAGGCGGGTGCTGGTTGATTCCAGATTGAAAAACAGGATAAGCGAGGATGTTATCAAGGGGAGAAGTGACAGGAGAAGCGTGATAACAAGGAATTTTTTAAAGAGTGTAAGTCGCGGCATTCCAGCTCCAACCGGTACAATCTCATGATTGTATTTAATTGATTACAATGATAGCATGCGAGGGGTCAAGATATCTTTTCAAGGTTGGATGCATGCGTTTTTTTTCACTGATTTCGGCAGCTTTCTCTGCCGCTCTGTTGCTGCCCCTTGCAGCCGGTGCGGACGTCCGGCTATTCACCGGCAGCCTGGAAGTCGTAACCGCTTCGGGCAAGAGCTGTGCCGGCCGTAAAGGGAACTATCAGATTTCTCTCGTGATCGGCAGTGGTGATGCGGATGAGTCCATTCTGGGCTATGTCGGCGGCGATAAAGTTACGGTCGGGCAGTTGCGCGGCCCGTCTCTCGGTGCGCTGTCACTTCGCTATCCCTATCCTGACCCCGAACGTGCCGAAGGGCACACTATCCGTGTTGAAGCCAGCGGTGCGACCCTGCGAGGAGAACTGCGTGACATCCACCTCGATGCCTCTATGGACGGCTGCAACTTTGATCTGGCACGCATCTCTCTGGTGCGGACTGAAGGTGATGAAGCGGCAACTCTGGCCTATCAAAGGTTGTCGAGGCTCTTTGAAGCCCAGCTGGCCCGTGCAACGGCGATCGCAATTTCCCGCAGCGGAGAGCATGCCGGCGCCGTCCACGTCTTTGAAAAAGCGCTTGCTCTGGCAGATAATCTGTACCCGCCCGATTCCAAGGAGCTGATTCCGTATCTGACCTCTCTGGCAAACAGTTATATGCATGCCGGGAGGTACCTGGATTTCAGCGCCCTGTATAATTCGCGCATTGCCACCCTCCATGACGGAGCGGTGCAGATGGTCTTCGGCCAATACCAGATCCGTTCACTGCTGCAGCTCGGTCGCGCTGCACTGGGGCGTGAAGAGTATCAGACCGCTCTCGGTAATTTCAGGCAGGCGCTGCGGATCGATTACAAAAACAAGGAAGCTATTGAGGCGACCCTGTCGGCTCTGGTTCTAAGCGGTCGGCACGATGAGGCGATAGCGTTTCTGGAAGAGACGGAGCAGAAACTGGAGGGTGAACCGGATCGCCATGTTGTTCGCGATGCGATAGCGCTGATCGTGTACCGGAAAGCCATGAATGAGCAGAAATCGGGGCTGACCGCCGAAGCGGAGCGCTCCTTGCGCAAGGCGATCAAGCTTGATCCCGATACCGTTCACTATCTGGTCGTTCTGGCCCGCTGGGTGCACAAAGCCGGAAATTATTCCGAAGCAGACGCTCTATTGAAGCGGGGGCTTGATTCCTTCAGGGATGAACCACGGCGCCGGGAATTATCCGAGGCGCGGGAAAAATTGCGACAGATGGAAAAAATGCTTGTAAAAATCCGTCGGGGCGGATCCTGACATGGGGTATAAAAACCTGCAGGAATGTGTCGTTGATCTTCAGCGCCGGGGCATGCTGCTTCGTATTGATCTGCCCCTTGACCCCCATCTGGAGATCGGCGCGCTGCAGAGACGTGTGTATCAGGCAGGGGGTCCGGCGCTGCTCTTCACAAATGCTGTCGGCAGCCGTTTTCCGTTATTGGGGAACCTGTTCGGAACGCTGGAGCGGACCCGCTTCATTTTCCGCGACACGCTGGACGATATCCGGCGCCTCGTTGAGATAAAGACCAACCCCTTTTCGCTGCTTAAGCACCCTCTTGATGTCGTAAAGGCACCTTTTGCCGCCTGCCATCTCCTGCCGGCCGTCAGGGCAAAGGCGCCGGTGCTGGAATGTTCGACAACCCTCTCCACCCTGCCGCAGATCGTTTCATGGCCCGGTGACGGCGGTGCGTTTCTGACGCTGCCGCAGGTGTATAGTGAAAGCCCGGCAGTGCCCGGCTTTGCCAGGTCCAATCTGGGGATGTACCGGATCCAGCTCTCCGGCAACAGCTATCAACCTGACAAACAGGCCGGTCTTCATTATCAGATTCACCGCGGCATCGGCGCCCATCATGCCGAGGCGATAGAACGGGGAGACCTGCTCCGGGTCAATATCTTCCTGGGGGGAGCACCCGCGATGATCGTAGCGGCGGTTATGCCGCTTCCGGAGGGGATGCCGGAGCTGTCGTTTGCCGGTCTGCTCGCCGGTCACCGCATATCGATGACCAGGGTTCCGGGACATCTGCCGGTTTCCTCCGAGGCAGATTTCTGCATCAGCGGCGTTGTCCATCCCGCCAAGACTCTGCCGGAAGGCCCCTTCGGCGATCACCTCGGCTATTACAGCCTGACCCATGAATTCCCCTATATCGAGGTCGATGCGGTCTACCACCGGCGGGACGCCATTCTTCCCTTCACGACAGTCGGCCGCCCGCCGCAGGAAGACACCAGTTTCGGCGCTTTTATCCATGAACTGACCGGCCCGCTGATTCCGACCGTTGTGTCCGGCGTGAAGGAGGTTCACGCCGTTGATGCCGCCGGTGTTCATCCGCTGCTGCTGGCGATTGCCGGCGAGCGCTACGTGCCGTATTCAGCCGTCCGCCAGCCGCAGGAGCTGTTGACCGTTGCCAATGCCATTCTCGGCCAGGGGCAGCTCTCCTTGGCCAAATACCTGCTGATCGCTGCCCATGAGGATGCGCCGGCTCTGCACACCCACGAC
>JBAQPK010000509.1:0-4117 GCA_049305715.1 Desulfuromonadaceae bacterium
CATCTGTACCGATTGATATGATGCCTGTGCCACGAACGATTTGGAAGCTTGTATAGGCGCGATAGTTTTTGCCGTCAACGGTAGTAGTGGCCTCAATTAATACGTTGGTAGTATAAGTCACGTTACCGGTTGTAAAAATCGCATTAGCCACGCCGTTTTTATCGGTCACTGGGGTGGTAAAGCTGATAGTGCCAGGTCCTGCAAGGATGTTGAAAGAGACCGCTTGATTCGGCACCGGAGCGCCTGCTGCTATGGGTTGGTTGGATACAGGGTCTATAAAAACTCCGCCACTTATATTAAGAAGATTTGCAGTTAGAAGGACCGTCCCGATATTGGCATCAATCTGTGGCAGCACTGTTAGATCAGTAGGTTTTTTCAGGTCTGTTCCCAAGGTCAGGCTGAAAGCCGGGTCTTGGGCAGTGACCGGGGTCGTCACAGTTCCTGTGCTAGTCCCAGTTCCGGTGCTTGCCGAGCTACTGGAGAATGGATCGCCCGTGCTGCCGTTGGAGCTGCTGCCGCAGCCGGTTAGTGACAACATGAATACCGGCAAGAGAATCAATGCCACCTTGTAAATGTATCGCATAACCCCTCCTCACTATTGACAAGCTCGTAGCTGTTTGAAATGATGCCTGAGAAACTAGCTGAAATTACTATGTATATAATCAACCGGATACCGATCCGGTCTGTTTAGCTTAAAATAGTCACAATGGATAAATCCCCGGCCGGTTATAGTAAATAGCCGGCCGGAGATCCTTTAGTCGCCTACTTTTTCCCAAGTCTTGAATAGACTAGGGCTAATTCAACGGCAATAATCAATAGCAGTATGCTGTTAAAATCATAATGCATAATGTTGTCTCCTTTCCTTGGGTTTTAACTACATGCAACATGGATATTCGGATATCTATTTAAAAATTTTGCTGACCTGGACAAAGGCCGGACCTAATACAACTATCATCAGCGCTGGGAAAACAAAAAAGACCAGGGGGAAAATCATTTTGATGGTGGTTTTAGCGGCGGCTTCTTCCGCATACTGTCTTCTTTTGGTGCGCAGTGATTCCGCATGAACGCCCAGGGCTTGGGTGAGGCTGGTACCGAACCTTTCAGTCTGGGCCAGCATGGTAACAAAGGACTTGACGTCATCAACCATGGTCCGTTCGGCCATGTCCTTCAACGACTCGATCCTGGGCTTGCCTGCCCTTGTTTCCATCGTTGCTATCTTTATTTCCTTGGCCAGCGGATCTTTGGCAAATTGAGGAGTTTCGGTTGTTTTAATCAGGGCGGCATCCATACTCAAACCTGCTTCCACGCAGACGGTTATCAGGTCGAGAACATCAGGGAGCGTATGGAATATCTGTAACTGGCGCTCATTGTATTGATGATATAACCAGTAGCTCGGCAGCAGATAACCGATAATTGCCAGTACTACTGCTATAAGTAGAGATTGGATGTTAAGCGTAACCCCTTTCGCCATAACGTAGAAAAACAGATATGCTCCGGGCAGTGCACAGGTGAGCAGTATCTTGGCGCCAAAAAAAACGAATACACTTTCTTTCCTGTATCCGGCAGCCACGAGCATTTTGGTGTATTTGGTTTGTTCTTTTGGAGAAAAGCGCACCACGCTCCCGAGCTGGCTCAACTGGTCGTACCATTTTGGGTTTTCGGTGGTAAGTTCAACAATCTTTTCCTTTTTCGGCGCGAACTTATCGAGCCGCTCCTGTATGACGCTCCGCCGCGACAGGAGCGGATAAATTATGGCCCAAGTCAGGAGCATTATGGCGACAAACACAGTTGCGGTTATTGCGTAAACCATCATTTGCCCCCTATATCCTTATTTTGATGATCCGTCGGATGACCAAAAAGCCGATCAACTGCATGAAGACAGCAAATGCCAGCACATATCTGCCCATGGTCTCTTTATACAGAACAGATTCATACTTCGGGTTTATCAAATTAAAAATAATGAATGTTACAATCGGCAAGGCACCCAGCACATACCCCGACATGCGCCCCTGTGCGGTATATACCTTGACCTGTCGCCTGATCTTCAGCCTCTCCCTGATAGTCTGTGCCAGGCTGTCGAGTATTTCGGCAAGGTTACCCCCGACATCGGTATTTATGGCAACCGCCGTGGTGAAAAATCTGAGGTCAAGGCTTTCAATCCTCTCGTTCAGGTTTTGCAGGGTCTCGGTTATACGCAATCCCAGCAATTGCTGTTCATAGGCAGTTTTAAAAAGCCCTCCCACCGGTTCCGGAACTTCCTGGCCGACCAGCTGGATGGCGCTGGTAAAGGAGTGGCCGGCACGCAACGAGCGGGCAACCATGGTCAGGGCATCGGGGAATATTTCTGTAAACTTTTCCAAGCGCTGCTGGATTTTGAAATAGAGGAAACCAAAAGGGATAAGTGAAACCAGTATTGCACCTAACAGGCCTATTAATATCGACTTCGACAAAAACAGGGTAAGAACAAAAACCACTACAGCCAGGCCGATGGGAATGAGGAGAAAGCGGGAGACGGTGATTTTTAATCCGGCGTAATCAAGTTTCTTGTCCAGATCGCGCGTAAATGGAAGTGTCGCAAGGATCCGGTCCAGCGGAGGGATTTCCCGGATAATTTCAGAGCGCAGGTCTTCCGACATCCCCTGGTCACTGCGATTCTTTGCCATGTGCTGCAGACGTCTCTTCAGCTCGGCCTTCGGGGATGCCTGATAGGCGGAAAACCCGAGGAAGATGGCTAAAAAGAGGAATAACACGGCTAGGAATGTGATTATTACAATAGGTATCAAAACTCTTCCTCCTCAGGTGCTATAAACCAGAACCGGAAAGACAAAAGCTGACATTGCACGCGGATCAAATCTGATAAAGGCTAGCTCCTTCTCCCTGAGGACCCAAAGGGCCTAAAGGAGAAGGTGGCCGAAGGCCGGATGAGGGGGTAGCAGTGCTGCATAATCCAACTCTGCCCCCTCACCCTAGCCCTCTCCCTCATGGAGAGGGGACTTTCGAAATATATCTATTGCATGGTACTAGTTCTCAAATATACCTTGGGGAAGCTCAAAGCCGTAGACTCTGAAACGTTCGGCAAACATGGGTCTGACACCGGTTGCCCGGTATTCGCCGACAACCTTGCCTTCCTTGTCAATCCCCTTCTGTTCAAAGATGAACACATCGTGCATGACGATGGTGTTACCTTCCATGCCGGTTATCTCGGATAGTTTTACAACCTTACGTGTACCGTCCGAGAATCTTACAAGCTGGACAACAATATTCAAGGCCGCTGCGACCTGCTCCCTGATAGCCCGCTCCGGAAGTTCCATACCCGCCATCAGCACCATGGTCTCTATACGCGCCAAGGCGTCACGGGTTGTGTTGGCGTGAACGGTGGAAAGTGAGCCATCATGGCCCGTATTCATCGCCTGGAGCATATCCAGCGCTTCCCCGCCGCGGATCTCGCCAAGGACAATCCTATCCGGCCTCATCCTCAGGGCATTTCTCAACAGATCACGCTGTGTGACTTCACCCCGTCCCTCGATGTTTGCCGGTCTTGTTTCGAGCCGGACGACATGCTCCTGCTTCATGTGCAACTCGGCGGAGTCTTCTATTGTTACCACTCGCTCAGTGTTGGGGATATACTCCGACAACACGTTCAGCATCGTCGTTTTTCCGGTTCCCGTCCCCCCGGAGATGAGGATATTGAGCCTGGTTTTTACCGCGCCTTCGAGCAGCTTTTCCATGCGGTGGTCAAGTGTGTTCAGGTTGAGAAGGTCGCTCATCTTGAGCGGATCCTGGCCGAAGCGCCGTATGGAAAGCACCGGTCCATCCAGGGCCAGGGGGGGGATGATTGCGTTTACGCGCGAACCGTCGGGTAAGCGGGCGTCCACATAGGGGGATGATTCGTCGATGCGTCTGCCGACCTTTGACACAATCCGCTCGATAATCTGCATCAGGTGGGCATTGTCCTTGAAGCATACGTTGGTCTTTTCCAGTTTTCCGAAGCGCTCCACATACACCTGGGAGGCCTTGTTCACCAGTATATCCGAAACATGAGGATCGGCCAGCAGTGGCTCCAGCGGACCCAGGCCGAAGGTTTCATGCTGAACCTCGACAATGAGACGATCTCGTT
>JBAQPK010000510.1:0-8551 GCA_049305715.1 Desulfuromonadaceae bacterium
CGCCCGGGCAATGGCCACCCGTTGCTGCTCACCGCCGGACAATTCTCCCGGTCGATGGGTCATGCGCTGCCCGAGTCCGACATCATCCAAGAGTGATTCTGCCGCGTTACGTGCCTTGGAACGCGGAAACCCGCCGATTAAAGCCGGCATCATGACATTTTCAAGCGCCGTGAATTCCGGCAGAAGGTGATGGAACTGAAACACAAAGCCGATACTTCGATTCCTGAACGCCGCCAGCTGCGGGTCGTTCTTGTTGAAAATATTGTCGCCGCGAAAACAGACCGTTCCGGAAGTCGGGCGATCAAGGGCACCAAGAAGATGCAGGAGGGTGCTCTTGCCGGCTCCCGATGCGCCGATCAGGGCGGTAGTCGTGCCGGACTGCAGGTCGAGGTCGATACCGCTGAGAACTTCGAGGCGGTTGGAACCGCTGCCGTAGGTTTTACAGAGGCCACGCACTTCCAGCAGATTACTCATAGCGGAGCGCCTCTGCGGGGAGCATCTTTGAAGCCTGCCATGCCGGGTAGAGCGTGGCGAGAAAGGAGATCAGCACGGCTGTAACTGAAATAAGCACGACGTCCGATGGCACCACCAGCGAAGGGAAGTGATCAAGGTAGTAAATATCTTTGCTGAAAAAATTCTGACCGGTGATCTTCTGGATAACGTCGATGATCGGCTCCAGATTGAGCGCAATAAGCAGGCCGGATGCGACACCAATGAGTGTGCCGATGATCCCGATAATCAATCCCTCAAGCACAAAAATCTTCATGATGCTCGTGGCGGTGGCACCCATTGATTTGAGGATCGCGATGTCCCTGGTTTTTTCCATGACAACCATGAACAATGTTGAGGCGATGCCAAAGGCGGCCACCAGCACGATCAGGGTCAGGATGATGAACATGACGATCTTTTCCGTTTTCAATGCAAACAGAATGTTCTTGTTCATCTGCATCCAGTCGCGCGCATAGAAGTTGACCCCCATTTCGCGGTTGATGCTGCGGGCCAGTTCATCGGTGTGATACACATCTTCAACCTTCAGCTGTATGCCGGTGACGGTATCGCCAAGATCGAAAAAACGCTGCGCCTGGTCAAGACTGATATAAGCCAGGGTTGAGTCGTATTCAAACATTCCGGTGTGGAAAATTCCGGTAACCTTGAACGGTTTCATGCGCGGCATCATGCCGAGCGGTGTGATGTTGCCCATCGGTGAGATGACGTTGACCTTGTCGCCGAGGAACAGGTTGAGATGCTTGGCCAGCTCTTTTCCGACCATCAAACCGGGGGTACTGTCTGAACCCTGTCCCATTACAGGATCAAGGCCATCGATACTCCCCTCGACGACCGATCTGCTGAGGCGGGTAACCTTGCGGTCGCTGGCGACATCTATGCCGCGCAAAACTACGCCGGATACATTTTTGCCGGACGAGAGCATGACCTGGTTGTAGATAAAAGGTGTTGCCGCCTGAACCCCCTTGAAACCCTTCAGCTTTTCGATTACCGATTGATATTCCTCCATCGGTGCGCCGCTCCGGATGACGACGATATGGGCGTTCGTACCCAGAATCTTTTCCTTCAGGTCATTTTCAAAGCCGGTCATGACCGCCAGTACCACGATCAGCGCCATGACGCCGAGCGTAACTCCGGCGGTGGAGATAAACGTGATGATCGAAATAAAGGTTGATTTGCGTTTGGCTTTCAGATAGCGCAAGCCGATAAAGAGTTCAAATGGCATCGGCTATTTGACTTCCTTGCGAAGCTGCGGGAACAGGATGACATCCCGGATCGACGGAGAATCGGTCAGCAGCATTACCAGACGATCGATGCCGATCCCTTCACCAGCCGTGGGGGGGAGACCGTACTCCAGGGCGCGGACATAATCCTCATCCATATAGTGCGCTTCTTCGTCTCCCTTGTCCTTTTCGGCAACCTGAGCCAGAAAACGCTCTTTCTGGTCGACCGGATCATTCAGTTCGGAGAAGGAATTGGCAATTTCACGCCCGCCGATGATCAATTCGAAACGATCAACAATTTCAGGATTATGGTCGTTCTTGCGCGACAACGGTGAAACTTCGGTGGGGTAGGCGGTGATGAAGGTCGGCTGGATCAGCTTGTGTTCGGCAACTTCTTCGAAAATTTCCATCAGGAGCTTGCCATAGCTGATTTCGTCAGGGAGACTCAGCCCGATGCTGCGGGCGTATGAGAGGGCCAGGTCGCGGTCGTCCAGCTGCTTCGCTTCGATGTCGCCATACTCCAGAATTGCATCCCTGACAGTCAGTCGTTTCCAGGGGCGCTGGAAGCTGATATCAACCCCCTGGTTGGTGAAATCAAGGGCGCCGAGAAGTTCCTGGGCGATGTGGCAGAACAAATCCTCGGTGAAATCCATCAGATCTTCATAGGTGGCATAGGCCTGATAGAATTCCATCATCGTAAATTCCGGGTTGTGACGCACCGAAATGCCTTCGTTGCGGAAATTGCGGTTGATCTCGAATACCCGCTCCAGGCCGCCGACGACAAGCCGCTTCAGGTATAGTTCCGGGGCAACGCGGAGATACAGTTCCATGTCGAGGGTGTTGTGATGAGTGATAAACGGCCGTGCCGTTGCTCCACCCGGAATTTGATGCATCATCGGGGTTTCTACTTCAAGAAAATCGCGATCGGTCATGAAGGTGCGAATCAGGTTGACGATGCGGGAGCGTTTGAAAAATATTTCGCGAACTTCAGGATTTACGATCAGGTCAACATAGCGCTGACGGTAGCGGGTTTCAACATCGGTCAGTCCGTGGAACTTCTCCGGCAGTGGCAGAAGGGATTTGACCAGCAGCCGGATGGAGCGTACATGGAGGGACAGTTCACCGGTTTTGGTGCGGAACGGGTGCCCCTCGGCTCCAACGATATCACCGATGTCAAATGTATCGAATGTGGCGAACGCCTCCTCGCCGATCTCATCTTTTTTTACATAGAGCTGAATGCGCCCCTTTCGATCCTGAAGCTGGATAAAAGCAGCCTTGCCAAAAGATCTGCGTGCCAGGATGCGACCGGCGACGCTTATGCTGGCATCAGCTGCGTCAAGCTGTTCTACGGCACCGTATGTGGCGGTGATGTCAGCCGAAGTATGCCGGGGCTTGAAGTCATTGGGGTAGGGATTTATACCCGCTTCCCAGAGCGCATCAACCTTGCGGCGTCTCTGGAGCAGGAGTTCACTTAACTCTTCCATGGGGGTGATTCAACCTTTCACGTCAATAATAATGTCCGGAAATCAAGCAAATAAAAATATAGTCAACCACCGCTCAGGTCAAGAAAAAAGGAATATTTCCGGAACGTGGGCAGACAGCGAATTACGAATTTTCAGGGTTCTTTTTTGCCCGCTTTGGAGCTGCTGCCCGTTTAGCAGGTTTGGGCTTTTCAACAGCCGCAACCGGGGGCGGTTCGGCGGCGATTGTTTCGGCCACAACGACTTTTTTGGCTGTTGTCCGCCGCGGTTTCTTTTGCAGCGGAGATGGCGCGGGGACAACTGCTGGCACTGCTGCAGGTTCGGGAGACACGGGCTTTTCGGCAGTGTCCTCCGTCTTTTTCTTGCGTGGTGCCCTGACCCGTTTCGGTTTCGCTTCATCAGCGCCTGTTTCAAGCGGAGTCGAAATCGCAATGGGGGTCTCCGGTACAACAGATTCAGAGGCAGGTGCAACAGTAGCACCCTCTCCCAGAGAGTGTTCATGGCCCTTGTGAGACTTGCTTCGACTGCGCCGACGCTTTCGTTTCTTGGGCTTCAGTGATTGATCGGCAGGGGTGCCGCCCGCTTCCGAAACGGTGTCGTCAGCCGATTCACGGGTCTCTTCCGTTCGGGAGCCGTCACCGTGATCCTTCACTGCTTCACTCTGGTCGGGTGCAGATACATCGTGAAGAACGTCACCGGCCGTTTTTTTCTTCTTCTTGCGGCGCTTCCGTTTTTTGCCCCCCTCGACCGGAGCTGCCTCCTCGTCCTTCAAATCCTCATCCATTGCAATCTGCGGGGCGGGAGCGCTTCGAGTCATCGGTTTGTGGGCTTCCTCCGCTTCGGCCTCGCTCATTAGAACGTCTTCAAGGTGCGGCTTTTCGCGTTTTACTGTATCAAGCTCCAGCTGGTTGAGCAGGAAAGACGTTTTGCCCTTGACGGTCACTTCAATTTCATAATCGTTTTCAATCTGGGTCAGCTCACGTTTTTTACGGTTGAGCAGGTAGTATGCCACTTCCAGCGGCAGCCCCCCCCGCACTTCGGCGACTGTCCCCTTGGCGGCGGCAGCGTGGACCTTCCGCAGGAAAGACACCGCCATGGCCTCAACAGATTTGACTTTGCCGCGCCCTTCACAGTGGGGACATTCCAGGTGGATCGCATCATTCAGGGTCTTGGCAATCCGCTGGCGGGACATCTCCATGATGCCGAACTGTGAAATACGGCCGACGTTGACCCGGGCCTTATCCATTTTGAGGGCATTTTTGAGCGTCTTCTCAACTTCGTTGTTATGCTTGTTGTCGCGCATGTCGATGAAGTCGATCACGATAAGGCCGCCCAGGTCGCGCAGCCGCAGCTGTCTGGCGACCTCTTCCGCAGCCTCCATATTGGCCTTGAAGGCGGTGTCTTCGATGCCCCTCTCTCCGCTTGATTTTCCCGAATTGACATCAATCGAGACCAGCGCCTCGGTCGGCTCAATGATAATTGACCCCCCGGACGGGAGTGGCACCCGCTTTTCGTAGATCTGGTCGATCTGCTCTTCCAGCTGAAAGCGGGAAAAGATCGGTCGTTTTTCCTTGTGCAGCTTCACCCGTTTTTCACAGGCCGGCATCGTGTCCCGGAAAAATTCCTTGGCTTCACGGTAGGCATCCTTGCTGTCTACCAGTACCTCATCGATGTCGTCTGAAAAATAGTCCCGTATGGTGCGGATAATCAGGCCGCTGTCCCGGTAGATCTCGCCGGCCCCCTTGATTTCGGTGGCCTTCTGTTTGATCGAATTGTACAGTTCAGTCAGATTGGCGAAATCCTTATGCAACTCCTCCGGAGCGCGCCCCACCGCTTCAGTCCGGATGATATAGCCGGTGCCCTCGGGAATATTCATCTCGGCCACAATCTCTTTCAGTTTCTTGCGGGCTCCCTCCTGTTCCACCTTGCGGGAGATGCCGGTTGAGTCGCTCCCCGGCATGATGACCATGTACCGGCCCGGGAGGGAGAGGTAGCTGGTAAGGGCCGAACCTTTGTTATCGCGTTCATCCTTTTCAACCTGCACCACCAGCTCCTGCCCGCGTCGTAACACTTCCTGAATGCGGGGGCGGCGCTTGCGCTGCTCCTCCGGAATGTCGTCGCGCCATTCCCAGTAATCGGGGTGGAGTTCGCCGATCTGCAGAAAACCGGGCTTGGCGCGGCCGATGTCGATGAAGGCCGCCTGAAGCCCCGGTTCAACGCGAAGAACGACTCCCTTGTAAATGTTCCCCTTGATCTGTTCCTTGCCGCTGATTTCTATGTTCAGCTCCATCAGGCGGCCGTCGTGAACGATGGCAACGCGGGTCTCCTCCGGGTGCATGACATTAATCAGCATTTTCTTGCTTATGGGTGCGTTCATTTAATTAAAAACCTTTCATATTTTAGCTGGTTGTTGCCAGGTTATATGCAAAACTGGCAGATTATATCCCTTTTGGCGCTGAAAGCAAAGAAAAAGGCGGTACAGGGCAAATCCCCCATACCGCCTTGCAAAGCGACCATGTATCCGGAACTACATCATCATTTTGGCCAGCAGCGGCACAATCAGCAGCGAAACGATGTTGATGATCTTGATCATCGGGTTGATTGCCGGGCCGGCGGTGTCCTTGTAGGGGTCGCCGACGGTGTCGCCGGTTACGGCCGCCTTGTGGGCTTCACCACCCTTGCCGCCGTGGTGACCGTCTTCAATGTATTTCTTGGCGTTATCCCAGGCGCCGCCGCCGGTGGTCATGGAGATGGCCACGAAGATACCGGTGACAATGGTGCCGACGATCACGCCGCCCAGAGCCTTGGGTCCGAGGGTAAAGCCGACGATAACCGGAGCCAGGATCGGGATCAGACCGGGAACCACCATCTCTTTCAGAGCGGTCTTGGTGACGATGTCAACGCAGGAGGCGTAATCCGGTTTGCCGGTCCCCTCCATGATGCCCTTGATCTCGCGGAACTGGCGACGTACCTCGACAACCACGGCGCCGCCCGCTTTGCCGACCGCTTCCATGCATTGTGCGGCAAAGTAGTAGGGGAGCATGCCGCCGATGAAGAGGCCGACGATGATGTAGGGGTCGGAGAGGTCAAACTTGATGAGCTCCTTACCTGCCGTTTGCAGCGCGTGGTTCAGTTCGTCAACATAGGAGGTAAAGAGGATAACGGCTGCCAGACCGGCGGAACCGATGGCATATCCCTTGGTGACAGCCTTGGTGGTGTTGCCGACGGCGTCCAGCGGGTCGGTGACGGCGCGGACGGAGTCGTCAAGCTCGGCCATTTCGGCGATGCCGCCGGCGTTGTCGGTGATCGGGCCGTAGGCGTCCATGGCGACGACGATGCCGGTCAGTGAGAGCATCGAGACGGCGGCAATGGCGATGCCGTACACTCCGGCGCATTGGAAGGCGACGATGATGCCGGCGGCGATAACGATCACCGGAGCGGCGGTTGACTTCATGGAGACACCAAGACCGGCGATGACGTTTGTACCGTGGCCGGTCGTGGAAGCCTGGGCGATGTGCTGAACCGGACCGTATTCGGTCGCGGTGTAGTACTCGGTAATCCAGAAGATGGCTCCGGTGACGATCAGACCGACGATGGCCGAGATGAAGATGTTCAGGGAGCTGAAAGTCACGCCGGCGGCGTTGGTGAGCCCGGCCGGGAACATCTGTGCCGTGACGAAGTAGAATGCGATGCAGGCGAGTACGGCCGAAGCGATCAGCCCCTTGTAAAGGGCGGTCATGATCTTGCCGCTGCCGCTCAACTTGACGAAGTAGGTGCCGATGATGGAGGTGATGATGGAGATGCCGCCGAGGATCAGCGGGTAGCTGACGCTGCCGGCGTTGCCGGTAAAGGTGATGGCGCCCAGCAGCATGGCGGCGATCAGAGTCACGGCATAGGTTTCGAAAAGGTCGGCGGCCATGCCGGCGCAGTCACCGACGTTGTCACCGACGTTGTCGGCGATAACGGCAGGATTGCGGGGGTCGTCCTCGGGGATGCCGGCCTCAACCTTGCCAACCAGGTCGGCGCCGACATCGGCGCCCTTGGTGAAGATACCGCCGCCGAGACGGGCAAAGATAGAGATCAGCGAACCGCCGAAGCCGAGGCCGACCAGCTGGGTGACCACGTCCTTGACCGGTGCGCCCGGCATCAGTTTCAACAGGACCATGTAGTAACCGGCAACGCCGAGAAGGCCGAGGCCGACCACCAGCATGCCGGTGATGGCGCCCCCCTTGAAGGCGACGTTAAGGGCCTTGGTAATGCCGGATTTGGCGGCTTCAGTCGTGCGCACGTTGGCCCGGACCGAGACGAACATGCCGATGAAGCCGGTCAGGCCGGAAAAAAGTGCACCGACAGCAAAACCGATCGCGGTTTTAGCGCCAAGTGTTGCAAACAGGGCGATAAACATGATCACGCCGACCACGGCGATGATCGTGTACTGGCGCTTCATGTAGGCGCCGGCCCCTTCCTGAATCGCCGCGGCGATCTGTTTCATCCGGTCATTGCCCTGGGGCAGAGCCAGAATCCAGCTTGCCGTGATCAGGCCGTAGGCAACGGCTGCTGCGGCGCAGACCAGGGCAAAAACAACTGCATACTGTTCCATTCTTCATTTCCTCCTGTAATATGAATAGCCAATAGGTGGCATTCGAACTGTATGACCCACAAGCGGTAGATAGTTAATGGAATGCCCTGTTTTTGTCAAGTCTAAATCCGCTCATATTCACCACCCACGTATTCGTTGCAGCCCTTTCAAACTGTAGCCGCAGATACTTGTCAACCGAGTCCACACGTGATATATGTACATTGCGATTATAAGGAGACAGGAGAACTTTGTATGAACTATATGAATGTTACGGTGCTATTGCTGGTGTCATCTCTGGCCGGATGCGCCTCACAGAGTTCACTTGATAATGCCCGCAATGATATCGATTCGATAAAAACCCGTCTTTTTTCCATGGACAGGGATCTTGCCGGTGTCCGTGAAGAATCAAAAGCAACTGCCGGTGCCATCGAAAAGGGCTTCAAGGCGGATGTATCCGTCGTCCGAAAAATGTCGGCTGATATTCAGGCAACAATTGACAGCACAAAAAGTGAAATGCAGGCGCTGAACGGAAAGCTTGACGATGTTGCCCTGTCCGTAAAAAAACCTGCCGAGGATCTGGCCCGATACCGCGAGGATGCCGACAAGCGCATTGTCGCCCTGGAGGAGCGCATCCTGAAACAGCAGGTACTCCTTGATTCCCTTTCGAAAAAAATGGTGGAAATGGCCGGGGCAAAAAAGGATGAAGCGGCCTCATCCCCCGATTCGCTTTATTTGAAGGGGCTTGATTCCCTTAAGGCGGGTGA
>JBAQPK010000511.1:0-13464 GCA_049305715.1 Desulfuromonadaceae bacterium
CGGTAAATCCCCCCTTCTCTCTTCAGGCAGATTTGAATTGTGGTTTGCCAGCGGCGCATCCGTTATGGTATAGCTTTGAACAGATTATACCTTGCACCATCAGGAGCTTACGAAATTATGTTGACCGGAAAACAGAAACGACACCTGAGGGCCCTCGGGCACAAGCTGAAACCACTCATCCAGATCGGCAAAAAAGAGATCGAAGCCGCCCTGATTGCCGAAGCGAACGCTTCACTGGACCATCACGAATTGATCAAGGTTAAGCTCCTTGAGAGCTGCATGCTGGATAAACACGAAGCGTCAGAGACGCTGGCCGAAGCCTGCCAGGCCGAAGTAGCCCAGATTCTGGGCAAGACATTTCTTCTCTACCGTGCCGCTAAAACACCCGTAATAGTTTTCCCCAAAGCCGACTCCGCCAGGAAATCACCCGCACCATGATCATCCGGGCCGCCTTTTTCGACCTTGACGGCACCCTTGTCGATTCCCTGGAGGATCTGACCGATGCCGTCAACCATATCCGGGGAGCCTTTTCCCTGGCGCCGTTGACAGAAGGTTCTGTCCGCCTGAAAGTCGGCAAGGGGGCCAGGAACCTGATCGAACAGGTTCTGCCCCGCCATGCGCCCACCGATATCGACCGCGCTCTCGACCTGTTTCTCGAATTCAACGGGCAGCACATTGCCGACAAAAGCCGCCTCTATCCCGGCATACCGGAAACAATCCACGAGCTTGCCGCCCGCGACATCAGGATGGTGGTCATTTCGAACAAGCATGAATCGCTCAGCAGTTTGATACTCAGCGCTCTCGGTATTCATGACCGGTTTGAAAACATATGCGGCGGCAACACCTACCCGGAGTGCAAGCCCTCCCCCCTCCCCTTGCTGAAAGAGGCCGAAAAACTTGGATGTTCCCCTCATGAATGCGTCATGGTCGGCGACAGCATCAACGACATCGAAGCGGGTAAACGGGCTAACATCACGTCGATTGCCTGCACGTGGGGGTACGGAAGCCGTGAAGAGCTGACCGGAGCCGATGTCATGGCACATTCCCCCCATGAACTGTCTGAAGTAATCACTGCGGGGCGGCGCTAAACGCCTATGAACGGCTGGCACGGCACCATACTCAGGGTTGATCTGACCACCGGAACCTCCCACACCGAGGAGATTCCACGCACGCTGCTCGAAGAGTATCTCGGCGGTCGCGGCCTGGGCGTGCGGCTGATGCGCGACTATTATCACCTCGATCCGTTCGATCCCGGCATGCCGCTGATCTTCGCAGTCGGCCCGCTCTGCGGCACCCCCTCTCCGACATCCGCCCGGCTTTCCGTTGTATCCCGCTCGCCTCTCACCGGCACCATTTACGACTGTTCCGCGGGGGGGCGCTTCGCATGGCGGCTGAAAGCTGCCGGCGTGGATGCACTGATGGTCACCGGTAGAAGCCCCTGGCCGGTCACGCTGAACATCTCCCCGGACAAGACTGAAATCGTGCCTGCCGTGGCACTGTGGGGATGTAATCTTCCGGATACCTTTGCCGCACTGGAGGAACGGGGGAGCGTGGCCGCCATCGGTCCGGCCGGCGAAAACGGCGTCCTCTTTGCCAACATCATGATGGGAGAAGGCAACTCGGTCGGGCGCGGCGGCATGGGCGCCGTCATGGGGAGCAAGAACCTCAAGGCCGTGACGGTGAACGGCGGGCAGAAGGTCGGTATTGCCGATCCGGTCCTGTTTGACAAGGCGCGCCAGGACATCATGCGGCTCTTCAAGGCATCACCGGTGATCTTCGGCCCCCTGGGGATCTCGGAATTCGGCACGCCGGTGCTGGTCGATCTGATGGCGCAGCGCCGCATGGCCCCGACGGAAAACTTCCGTAAAACCTACTTCGAACATTCAGGCAACTATTCCGGCCCGGCAATCAAGGAAGCCTGCAGTGCCAGGAAAGACGGCTGCTACGGCTGCCCGATCCAGTGCAAAAAATCATCGGGCTCCGGAAAGGCGCTCCCGGAATACGAAACCGTCTCCCACTTCGGCGCGCTGAACAACATCGATGCCCTGCACAGCATCATCAAAGCAAATGACCTGTGCAACGATCTCGGCATGGACACCATCACGGCGGCAGCCACCCTTTCGGCCTGGGGGGAGATTAAAGGAACGTTCCCGGCCGCCGGCGAGATCCCGGGCCTGCTAAACGACATCGCCCTGAGACAGGGGGATGGCAAACTGCTCGCACTCGGCTCCCGGCGCCTGTCGGAGCAGTTGGGGCATCCGGAACTCTCCATGAGCGTCAAATCGCTGGAACTGCCGGCCTATGACCCGCGAGGCGCGTACGGCATGGCGCTGGCGTACTGCACCAGCAACCGTGGCGGCTGTCACCTGCGCGCCTACCCGATCTCCCATGAAATCCTGCGCAAGCCGGTGCCGACAGACCGTTTTTCATTTTCCGGCAAAGCCCGCATCATCAGCATCGCCGAGGATACCAACGCCGCCGTCGATTCGCTGGTCGCCTGCAAATTCGCCTTCTTCGGCGCCAGCCTTGAAGAATACGCAGAACTGCTGACCGCCGTCACCGGTGTTGACTATTCACCGCAGCGCCTCAAAGAAATCGGACGACGGATCGTACTGACCGAGCGTTTTTACAACTGCGCCAACGGCTTCTCGCGAGCCGACGACATGCTGCCGGAACGGTTTTTCACGGAAGCGGGGAGCAGCGGCGACGGCATCGATATCCACCCGCTCGACCGGGTGCGGTTTGAGGAGGAGCTTGACAAGTATTACCGGATCCGGGGAGTCAACGAGAACGGCTGTTTTGATGATGCCGCTTTTCTGGACAAGCAGCCATGAGCCTGTTTGAGCGCTTCAAAACCGAACCTCCCCCTTCCCTGCCGGCAGGAGGCAACAAAGGCACCGGCGAACTGGGCGAAGAGGTGGCCGCTAATTTCATGATCGCACGCGGCTACCGGATTGTGGAACGCAACTTCCGCTGCAAGGGGGGAGAGGTTGACATTATCGCCCGCGACCCGGGGGACAAGAGCCTGGTTTTTGTCGAGGTCAAAGCCCGCACGGGACTTTCCTACGGCGTTCCGCAACTGGCGGTTACCCCATTCAAACAGCGTCAGATTTCCAAGGCGGCGTTGACCTGGCTCTCGAAAAACAAGCTGCATGACCATAACGCACGGTTTGACGTCATTGCCATTCTGTTGCATACTGGCGGCCAGCACGCCATTGACCACATCAAAAATGCCTTCGATCTGGCCTACTAGGTACATAAAAAAGGAGTTGCCATGGATTTCACCGCCGTTCTGGCGCAGATAAAACCCAAGCTCGGCTGCGTTGCAGAAAATCTGGCGATTATCGAAGCAGAGATCGCCACGGCACAGGCTACGGGAGCCGACCTGATCGTTTTCCCGGAACTGGCGCTGTCCGGCTATTTCCTGAAAGACCTGGTGCCTGAGGTTGCGCGGCGCATCGATGCCCCCGAAATCCTTCGGCTAATCGAGCTCTCAAAGGGTATTTCCATTGCTATCGGTTTTGTTGAAGAGACCGATGACTATCACTTCTTCAATTCAGCCCTGTATCTGGAAGAGGGCGCCATCCGCCACCTGCACAGGAAAGTGTACCTGCCGACCTACGGACTGTTCGATGAACAGCGCTACCTGGCTCGTGGCGAAGCGTTCCGGGCCTTTGACACCAAATTCGGCCGGTTCGGCATGCTGATCTGCGAGGACATGTGGCACCTGTCCGCCTCATATATTCTGGCCATGGACGGTGCAACGGCGCTGATCTGCCTGTCGAGCAGTCCGGCACGCGGCATTGAGGGTGATGCGCTCGGTTCCGCTTCGGCGTGGCAGAAGCTGACCTCGACCACCGCACTTTTCCTCAACTGCCGGGTGCTCTACTGCAACCGGGTCGGTTTTGAAGACGGTGTCAACTTCTGGGGGGGATCGGAATATATTGCGCCATCGGGTGAATCAATCGTTCGCGGCAAGCTGCTGGAGGAGGATTCCGTCACCGCCTGGATTGATGAAGGTTCACTGCGCCGGGAACGCATCTTTTCACCAATGATCCGCGATGAAAATCTGTGTGTGACGATGCAGGAACTCCGACGTATCACGCACGAAAGGGGGCGATAATGGCCGGATTGAGCGCCAACACGGAATTACTGAGAACACTCCTCGTCGGCTTTGTGCGGGACGAAGTCCGTAAAGTCGGGATCAGCAAAGTTGTGCTGGGGCTTTCGGGAGGAATCGATTCGGCTCTGGTCGTTTTCATAGCCGCCGAAGCGCTGGGACCTGAAAATGTCCATGCCCTCTGTATGCCCTATAAATCCAGCAATCCCGAGAGTGAAGCGCATGCCCGCCTGGTGGCGGAGGCCTGCGGCGTTAACTTTTCGGTACTGCCGATAACACCGATGGTGGACGCCTATTTCAACATATTTCCCGATGCGGACAATATGCGCCGCGGCAACAAGATGGCCCGCGAGCGGATGACGGTTCTTTTTGATCACTCGGCACTGCTGCGCGCCCTGGTACTCGGAACCAGCAATAAAACCGAACTGCTGCTCGGATACGGCACTCTCTACGGAGATATGGCTTCGGCGCTGAATCCGATCGGCGACATTTACAAAAGCCAGGTTTGGCAGCTCTCCGCAGCGATGGGAATACCGAATGAGGTCATCGAGAAACAACCCTCGGCCGATCTCTGGGCCGGACAGACCGATGAAGAAGAACTGGGATTTTCGTACCGCCAGGTAGATGAACTGCTGTACCGCATGGTGGACCAGCGACTGACGAAGCCGGAGCTGGTGGCCGAAGGTTTTGAAGAAGATTTTATAGATTCAATCTATTCGAAGATTCAAAACTCTCATTTTAAACGGCGCCTTCCGGTTATCGCCAAAGTTTCAAACCGTACGATTGACCGCGATTTCAGATATGCGAGGGACTGGGGAAAATGACAAACTGGTCCGACAGCATCGTTGTCTATTCAACAGAATCGGGGCGGGTAAAACAGACCGGTCCCGCGCACAAAACGGCGGTTCAAAAGAGTGACGGCATCGTGCGCTTGCGACGTGAAGTCAAGGGGCGGGGGGGCGGCACAGTTATTGTCATTAGCGGCATTCCTCTGACAGCTCCGCAGATCAAGGAACTGGCGGGCGCGCTGAAGAAAAAGTGCGGTTGCGGCGGCACCGTCAAAGAGGGGATCATTGAGATCCAGGGTGATCATCGTGACACCCTGTCGGCGGAATTACAGGCCCGCGGTTTCAAGGTAAAACTGGCGGGCGGATAACAAAAAGGCGACGTATACCATGCATAATTCAATAATTTCTTGACCTCACTACGATTATCACCTATCTTTATAAATCTATTTTATCCTGGCAAACAGCGACCATGATCGATCGTTTCATGGTTCAAGAACAGATGCGAGAGTGGCGGAATTGGCAGACGCACCAGACTTAGGATCTGGCACCGTAAGGTATAGGAGTTCAAGTCTCCTCTCTCGCACCATCCAGATTTTCCGATGTTTGTTTCGAAGTTCTTCACATGCAAACATTACATTTCACCATAGAAGAGGATAGCTACCATGCAGGTTCACGTCGAAGACATCAGTCCGGTTCAAAAAAAGATTACCATCGAAATCCCCGCGGAGCGGGTTAACGAAGAGATCGACAAAGCGTATTCAGCGATCCAGAAAAAAGCCAGGCTGCAGGGGTTCCGTCCCGGCAAGGCGCCTATGCAGCTCATCAAACGCACCTACAGTGATGCCATGCGCGATGATGTCATGCGCCGCCTCTATCAGCAGACTCTCTACAAAGCGCTCGATGAGCACAAGGTAGAGCCGCTCGATTCTCCCACCATTGAGAGCGACATACTCGAACCGGGAGTTCCGTTCAAATACAGCGCGATCATTGAAGTCATGCCGCAGATATTGTTAAACGAGCTGACCGGCCTGGCCGTAAAAAAAGAAATATATGTTTCCAAGCCTGAAAACATCGATGCTGAACTGAAGCGTATGCAGGAAAACATGGCACAGCTGATCCCGCTTGACGAAGACGCTGCCGTTGAAAATGGCCACACCGTTTCCGTCGATTACTCGGTTGCGGTAGCAGGTACGCCTGAGGAAAACAGCGGCGACCAGACCGCGGAGGTTGAAGTCGGATCCGGCAAACTGTTGCCGGGCTTTGAAGAGCAGTTGATCGGCCTCAAGGCCGGGGACTCCAAGGAGTTCACCCTTGAACTTCCGGCAGGCGCCGACCAGTCGGAATCCGCCGGGAAGAGCGGTTTATTCAAAGTGACCGTAAAGGAAATCAAGCGCAAGGAACTCCCCGAACTTAATGATGAGTTCGCACAGCAGTTCGGCGAATATGACACCATGGAAGAGTTACGCTCCAAAATGGTTGAGTATCATGAAAAACACGAAAAAGAGCGCATCGACAATGAGTTCAAAGAGCGGATTATCCAGGCGCTGATTCAGAAGAATCCGCTGGATGTTCCGGAATCAATGGTAAAGCGGCAACTGGACCATATGTTCGAAAACCTCAAAAACCGCCTTAAAAGCCAGCAGATGTCGATTGAAATGATGGGGCTCGATGCGGAAGGTTTCCGCGCACGCTTCCGTGACGATGCTATCGATAAGGTCAGAGGCGGCTTGCTGCTGATGGCTTTAGTGGAAAGGGAAAATATCTCCGTATCCGATGACGATCTGGCTTCGCACTACGAAAAAATCGCTGCCGGTAACCCGGAAATGCTCGGCCGCATCAAGGAATATTATTCAACCAACCAGAATGCGAAGAATTCAATCATCTCGGAAATCAAAGAGGATAAAGCCATTTCTTATCTGATTGACCATGCCGTGGTCACCGATGTTGACGCAGAGCAGCTTAAAGCAGCCTAAGGGGACCTTACATGTATATTCCGATGGTTGTAGAGCAGAGCGGCAGGGGCGAACGAGCCTACGATATCTATTCCCGTCTGCTTAAAGAACGGATTATTTTTCTCGGCGGGGCGATTGACGATACGGTAGCCAACCTCATCATCGCGCAGTTGCTGTTCCTTGAGGCGGAAGATCCGGACAAGGACATCCATCTGTACATCAATTCGCCGGGAGGCGTTGTCACTGCGGGGATGGCCATATTCGACACAATGCGGTACATCAAGGCTCCCGTGTCCACGATCTGTGTCGGGCAGGCGGCATCAATGGGCGCAATACTGCTGACTGCCGGCGAAAAGGGAAAGCGCTTCAGCCTCGCTCATTCGAGGATCATGATTCATCAACCTCTGGGAGGCTTCCAGGGGCAGGCGACCGACATCAGCATTCACGCCAAGGAAATCCTGCGGATGAAAGATGAATTAAACGGAATCCTTGCCGAACTATCCGGCCAGAACAAAGAGAAGGTTGAAGCGGATACCGAGCGTGACTTCTTCATGTCCGGTGAAGATGCAAAAGAATATGGCTTGATCGATGCTATCTTTACGCGTAAAGAGCTCACTGGAGACACACTATGAGTCGTCGTGACACAACACAGGAGCACCTGACCTGCTCTTTCTGCGGCAAGACCCAGGAAGATGTAAAAAAACTTATTGCCGGGCCTGCCGTTTTTATCTGTGATGAATGCATCGAACTCTGTAATGACATCATTGCGGAGGAGATGAAGCTGGAAGAGACCACCGGGCCGGATCTGAAGAAACTTCCCAAACCGCGCGAAATAAAAGACATCCTGGATGAGTATGTTATCGGCCAGGAAATGGCCAAGAAAGTTCTCTCCGTTGCGGTCTATAACCATTACAAACGAATTGAGTCCGGCGGCAAGCCGGGTGATGTCGAAATGCAGAAAAGTAATATCCTGCTGCTCGGGCCAACCGGTTCCGGCAAGACACTCCTCGCCCAGACGCTGGCCCGGATTCTTAAAGTACCGTTTGCAATGGCTGATGCAACCAACCTTACCGAAGCCGGATATGTCGGTGAAGATGTTGAAAACATCATCCTCACCCTGCTGCAGGCGGCAGACTATGATGTCGAACGGGCTCAGAAGGGCATTGTTTACATTGACGAGATTGATAAAATTGCCCGGAAATCCGATTCACCTTCGATAACCCGCGATGTATCGGGCGAAGGGGTACAGCAGGCGCTTCTCAAAATCATTGAAGGGACCGTTGCCAGCATTCCGCCGAAAGGCGGCAGAAAGCATCCGCAACAGGAATTCATGAAAGTTGACACCACAAATATCCTCTTTATTTGCGGCGGGGCATTTGCCGGTCTGGAAACGGTTATTCAGCAGCGGATAGGGAAAAAATCGCTCGGCTTTGGAGCGGACATCAAAAAGCGTGAAGAGAAAAAGCTTGGTGAGCTGCTCAAGAGCCTGACCCCTGAAGACCTCCTTAAATACGGATACATCCCCGAGTTCGTCGGCCGTCTCCCCATGCTCGCCACCCTTACCGAACTTGATGAGGAGGCACTGGTTCAGATTCTGAAAGAGCCGAAGAATTCCCTCGTAAAGCAATATCAGAAGCTTTTTGAACTGGAGAAGGTGCGCCTGCGGTTTACCGATGGATCGCTGATTGCTATCGCCAAGGAAGCTCTAAAACGCAATACCGGTGCACGCGGATTGCGGGCGATTCTGGAAAATTCGATGCTTGACATCATGTACGAGGTCCCATCCCAACCGAATGTACAGGAAGTTGTTATCAGTGAAGACGTCATCTATCACAAGGAAAAGCCAATTATCGTATACGAGCACGAATTAAAAGAAGCCGCCTGATTTTGCCTGTAATTCAGAGGTGTTATGCTGTTTTTATTATTTTAATCAGGGTAATTTATTTCAAATATTATCATAAACATGCTCAACCGCCCAGAATATGCGTGTTTGCAAGAAAAAACACTTGACACTATTTAAGAACATCTGATAAACAGTGACTCGCTTTGTGTTCAACAATCAAATATCTGGAGGTGTAACGTGACAAAAGCAGAATTGATCAGTTCAGTAGCAGAACAGGCCGGCCTGAAAAAAGTAGAAGCTGAAAAAGCCGTTTCCGCATTTCTTGCCAGTGTAACTGCTGCTCTGAAAAGTGGAGACAAACTGAGCCTTGTCGGCTTCGGTACATTCTCTACTGCTAAACGTGCCGCCCGCAAAGGCCAGAATCCTCAGACAGGCAAGAAGATCGATATTCCTGCCGCAACTGTACCCAAGTTTAAGCCAGGCAAAACGCTGAAAGAAGCCGTTAACGTTGTTCCTAAGAAAAAGAAATAATTTTCTGTAGAACGCTGAGGGGTTGTAGCTCAGTTGGTTAGAGTGCCAGCCTGTCACGCTGGAAGTCGCGGGTTCGAGCCCCGTCAACCCCGCCATAAATCAGGGCGAATAGCTCAGCTGGGAGAGCGCCAGCCTTACAAGCTGGATGTCACAGGTTCGATCCCTGTTTCGCCCACCAATAAGATCAAGGACTTAGGCTTAATTGCTTAAGTCCTTTTTTTATGCAACCTCCTATTAAACCTCACATATACAAAGGTTGACTGGAGGTTAAAGAATCTATCTCATACTGCGGTAACGGCTAACATTCACGCTGTCACGGGCATTACCAGCACAGACTGCCCAGCCATCAAACCAACCATCTGTTGGACGATAGTTGATATTGGCTGTGTTCATTACTGTCTGGGAACCTGCGGCAACATGGAGTGCATGGTGATGTTCGCATTGAAAGGGATGGCCATCAACGTAAGAAGGAAAATATCATGGTCCATGAGAGAATCCAACCCCATTCAATTTGTTTTGCTCAATTGTTAACCACACCTTGACAGTAAAATAATAAATGATACCTTTAACCTCATCAGGACAGACCGATTGCATACAGACTCAAACAAGGAGGTGTTATAAATGACAGCTCAGACTGATGAAAAAGAGGCAGCAAAAATCGAGGGACTGACTAGAGAATCCGAAATTTTGTTAGAGGAGGAAGACTCTAAGAAGGATCTTAAAGAGAAGCGTGGGATCATAAAGCAAACCTTATATGATGGCTCAAAAAAGCTGAAACACATTATTCCAAAAGGGAAACACATATAGTGCAGCTTTTCCCATATCCAAAACAACAAGCCGTTGGCACTTACAGGACCCCACCCAGTCGTTTACTTGACTATAAGTATCCTGGGTAGTTAAGTGCCGATTTGACGCTTTTTCCGTCCGGGGGTACAATAAGATTGTAGAGAGTGATGGTCTTTGATATTTGCTCTGGAGTATGCGTGAACATGCAGTTGAGGAACCTGTCGATAGCCAAGAAAATGCAGCCTGGATTCAAATGCATGATGTGCAAGCCCTCTTCTGAGAAGGACGCCTGAAGCATTTTTCCGGGCCATGTTAAAAGAAATGACGGATGCTCGAACAGTCTAACGGTACTTCGGAGCAATTAATTATTGGCGCTGGGAGACAACGCGAAAGCGTATTAAACCATCAGTCAAGCGCGTATAAACCGCTTAAAAAGGCGAACCCTAAGGTTAACCTGGGTGTTACGGCTCAAATACGGGCGTATCATTCGACATCGTATAGGGAGCTACCGACTGAGTGGGAAAAAGTATCTCATCCAGCGCCAGTTTGTTGACAGAAAAGCCCTCGGAAGCATCCGTGGGCTTTTCTATTAAATAAAAACATCCCACCACAAGCAGTGCTTGCTATTTATACTTTGTGCGTAAAACAAACGAAGCCTGACTCCTGTGTATCAACGTTTTTGTATAATCATGATACAATAATAAAAAAAGCCACATAGCAAATCCGCTAAGTGGCTGTTTTTATGGTCGGTGCGACAAGATTTGAACTTGCGACCACTAGACCCCCAGTCCCGTGGGCTATATGTTCTCAAAAACAATAAAGCTATCAACATGTTTTTATTGCGATTTTTATTTTCAACATATACATTATCACCAGAACAGTATCCACATAACTAACTGTTTTGATATATTATTTTAGTATTAAATAAAAAATAAAGTAAATTGCTGATTTTTTCCTTTATCTCACCGGCTCATCCCAGGCTTACGGTTGCAGATTGCGTCAAGGGAGAAAAAACATAGGCTGTTAAACCTGGGCGAAACACGCGGGGGACTCGAAATCGGGGGTTATTAACCAGATCAGGAACTTTGTATGTAGTCATCTCAGCCGCCGGGAATGGTAAGTATAGCGGCTGAAGCTGTTCAGGGTCATGCATATTGTGGCTCAGCCAGAGAGAAAAAGTATCGAGGGTCACTGGCATGCGGTCATGGATCGGTTCAACAAGCTTGTTGGCGGCTGTAGTTAAGATGGCAAATGTCTCAAGTTCGCTGCCTTCAGGTGATTTCCTTGGATTCCCAAAGTCCGGCCAGACACATCGGCGAATGGTCCGCCATCTGGATATAGTATGGCTGTTTCTTGTCACCGGTATGCGACCACTCGTAAAACCCAGGGACAGGTATGATACTGCGACGGTACTTAATTGCATGACGAAAAGCTGATTTTCTGCCACGGACTGGTCCTGTAACTAATTTTGTGTAAATGTTTTTTTCGGTCATTTACAAAGAAGGAATTCTGCCTTCAAAGTTTATGGAGAACTGGTTCAATGCTGACTTCCAGTCTCTGATCGGCATTGTCCACTTTTTCGCAATGTTTTTCAGTGTCAGGTAAAGTAGTTTGAACATGGCATCGTCACTGGAAAAGTGTCCCCGGTTCTTTGTGACCTTGCGTATCGACATGTTCATGGACTCGATGGCGTTGGTCGTGTAGATCGCCTTCCGAATCTCCGGAGGATAGCAAAACAGCGGAATAATCCGCTCCCAGTTGCTTCTCTATGATTTAGCAATGGTCGGATGGCTGGCATCCCATTTGGCGGCAAAATCATCAAGGTTTGCAGCTTCCATTTCTACAATTGGGGCCTGATAAATCGTCTTGAGATCATCGGCCACTTCTTTGCGTTGTTTCCAGGAAACGTAGTTCAGGCTGTGGCGCACCATATGGACAATGCAGAGCTGAACCTGAGTCTGGGGGAAAATGGACTCTATTGCCTCTGGGAAACCCTTGAGTCCATCCACACAGGCTATGAAGATTTCTTTCACCCCACGGTTTTTCAGTTCTGTGACGATCTGAAGCCAGAACTTGGCACCTTCATTCTCTGTGGTCCACATACCAAGAATTCCTTGATACCGTGGATGTTAACGCCGATGCCAAGATAGACAGCCTTATTGACGACTCTGCTGTCGTGGCGAACTTTGATTCGGACAGCATCAAGATAGATTATGGGATAGACTTCGCCTAAAGGCCAATTCTGCCAGAACTTCACCTCTTCGCAGATAGCTTCGGTAACCTGGGAAATCAGGGTTGGTGATACGTCCACCCCGTAAATCTCCTGTAGGTGCCCCTGGATGTCGCGGGTAGTCATCCCACGGGCATACATGGATATGACCTTGTCATCAAAGCCGGTGAAACGGCTTTCCCCTTTGGTAATGATGACAGGTTCAAACGTTGAATTCCGGTCGCGAGGGACAGAAATATCGAGATTGCCGAATTCTCCCGTAACAGTCTTCTTAGATGCTCCGTTACGAGAGTTGCCACTGTTTTTACCGGTTGGAGCATGTTTGTCATAGCCAAGATGATCGGTCATCTCGGCCTGTATCGCCCGTTCTAACAGCCTCATGGTCAGTTGTTTCAGAAGCCCGTTTTCACTGATAAGATCTTCGGGCTTCTTGTAGTTAACTTGTGTTTACAACTAGATTCCGGCGAATCAGCCTGCATTTAGCCCAAAGTCCGTTTATTGATATTCGCCACAATGGACTCTCTGAAGTATTCGGAGTGAATATTATCACGGCATTCTTGCGACGCAAGTCGAAGAGAAGTGGGGGGCAAGTCCTACTACGGCACACCAGCCCATCACCCCACAGGCAGCCATGGAAGCGGTCATCGGCACCGCTGTGCCGTTGTGAAACATACCCACGAGTACCCCCGCACTTGCGCCGAGCGCATACTGAATCGTCCCAAGAAGCGCCGACGCACTTCCTGCCGCCTTGTCGAAGGGGGCCATGGCCAGTGCGGTGACGTTTGGATAAAGAAGCCCAGTCATGCACAGGCAAACGAAAATGAGGACGACCTGCGCGGGAAAGCCGCCAATCTCCGTCATCCCCGCTGCCGTAAGCAGAAGGGCTGTCACCGCATTGACGCTGATCGCCGTGTTCAAGATTCGTTGGGCGCTGAAACTGCGCAGGAGTCTGCGGTTGAACTGTGACGCTCCAATGAGCCCGCAGGCATTGGCACCGAAGAAGAGACCGAATTGCTGGGGGGACACACCGTGCAGTTCGATGAAGAGAAATGGCGCCCCCGAGATATAGGAGAAGTTAACTCCGGCGATGCATCCTAGTGCGATAGCGTAACGGACATAGTGGCGATTGCATAGAAGCTGCCTGTAAACGGCGGCCATCCCTGCAAAATTGTGCCGGATGCGCCGTTCTGCCGGCAATGACTCGGGGAGACCCA
>JBAQPK010000512.1:0-5024 GCA_049305715.1 Desulfuromonadaceae bacterium
TCATTCGATCCATGCCCCGTTTATGGAACTCGACGGTTGGGGGGGGATCATCGACTCGCTCAAGCGTTCCGTAGAACTGGCGGCTGAATGCGGCGTCCCGCTGGTTAATTTTCATCCCCCTTCCTGGATGGGATTCGAGATCGGCTTCTGGCGCTGGCTCTACAGCATTCATGACTTCCAGAAAGAGCTTGGACTGGACGGAAAAGTGACCATCACCCTGGAAAACATGCCGTGGGTAGGAAAATGGAAGATCAACCCCCATATCCTCTCCAACACGCAACGCCTTGTCGACTTTATCCGGGATCACAATCTGTATATGACGTTCGACTGCACCCATATGGGCTCAGGAAAAACAAACTTTATCAACGATTTTTTCCTCTGTTACGACTCGGGGCGCATTCGTAATATCCATTTTTCCGACTACGGCCATGATCGGGAGCATCTGCTTCCGGGACATGGGATTCTGCCGCTCACCCGATTCCTTAATCACCTTCGCAGCACCGAATATCAAAGCACGGTCACACTTGAACTCGACCCGAATGAGTTCCCCAAGGGGGAACAAAACATCCTGAAAAGTCTGAAGGAGATTGTCTCGTTCCTGCGCACAGAAACGAGTCCGCAGATTGATTCCGGTCGCAAGTATACGCAGAAGAACAAACCGGCAGCTTCGGCCCCATGAATCGCCATACACCATGTCCGGCACCAATGCCGCAGATCGAAATGACCTATCGCCATGCCTGACCGATATATTGAAAAATCTTTTCTCTATTTACTTTGCATATCCCTTCTCCTGCATCTGGGAGTGTTTGCAGGGCTGTATTTTTTTCCTCCCGCGTCGCCCCTCCCCAAAGAGCCGGTTTTTATCGACCTGCAGCAGATGCCGGAACTGAAGAAGCAGCTTGTACCACGCCAGCAGGAGACGAAGCGGCGTTCTGAAGAACGGATCAGGGTCCCGGTGGAAAGCGCCCCGCGCGGTGATGCTCCAAAAGATCTCCCGGCGGCTGATAAGCAGGCCGCACCGTCCCGGGCAGTACCCGGACCGCCTCCGGTCTCTCCCGGTTCTTCAGTAACCAGCCTCTTGAAACCAAAAGGACAGACGGTGCGTCAAGCACCATCAGCCCAGCAACTGTTCCCGGGAGCCAACCGGCTGGCAAAACTTGAAGAGGGGTATCGGCAAAAATTTGAACACGACGTTGCCGAGGGGGACACCCGCTTTCTGAATAGCGATGACATCCTGTTCGGTTCGTTTCTGCGCCGTTTCGAAGGGGCGGTCTACGGCGTCTGGCGCTATCCGCAGGAAGCCGCCATGAAGGGGATTGAAGGGATCACGCCGGTCCGGATCACCTTCAACCGACGGGGCGAGATCACCAACATCCAGCAATTGGAGAGTTCCGGTGCCCGGATACTGGATGAGGAGGTGCTACGCACCCTGCGGGCGATCGGACCGGTGGGGGGCTTCCCCAGGGGGTATGACAAGGAAGAGTTTCATCTGATTGCGTTTTTCCAGTATGGCGGAGCCAGAAGATCACTGAGGTGAGTAATATGAATGGGTTCCTGATAGCCGCCCCGCAGAGCGGGAGCGGAAAAACCACGGTCAGCCTGGCGATCATGGCGGCGCTGGTGCGGCGTGGCCTGACGGTGGCGCCTTTCAAGTGCGGGCCGGATTTTATCGACCCTGGTTATCACCGGATCGTGACCGGTCGCCCTTCGATTAATCTTGACGGCTGGATGTGCGGCAACGAGTTTGTGCGGCAGACGTTCCTTACCCGCCTGACCGCGCCGGATTGTCCGGCAGGTCGGACTGTCGCCGTCATTGAGGGGGTCATGGGACTCTTCGACGGCATCGGCGCATCTTCCAGCGACGGGAGCAGCGCCCAGATTTCCGCCATAACCGGAGCACCGGTTGTTCTGGTGGTAAATGCCCGCGGCATGGCGGCCAGCGCCGCAGCGCTCGTCAAAGGCTTTGCCGGGTTTGATCCGCAGGTAAGGCTGGCAGGGGTCATCTTCAACAACGTCGGCAGCGCTTCTCACGGCGAACTGCTGCGCAGCGCGCTGGCGGAGGCTCTGCCGGATATCGACGTATTCGGTTGCATCCCCCGTGACGAGTCACTGGCCATCCCCTCGCGCCACCTCGGGTTGGTAACAGCGGAGGATAACCCGCTCTCGGATGAGTTTATCGGGCAGCTGGCGGATATGGCGGAGCACTGTCTGGATCTGGACCGGCTGAGTCAGCTGGGCTTTGACTCCGCTCAGCCGACGGATAGTAGGAAATTGGCAAGTGATGCCCGGTTGGTTGGGAACGATAGGTTGGTGAGCGGAGCCGAACCACCGATCAGAATCGCCGTGGCCCGCGATGCGGCGTTCTGCTTCATGTACGAGGATAACCTGCGCCTGCTCCGGGAAGCGGGGGCGGAACTCACCTTCTTCTCGCCCTTGAGCGACGCCGCCCTCCCCGCCGGTATCCACGGCATCTATCTGCCTGGTGGTTATCCCGAGATTTACGCCGGAAAACTGGATGAAAACGGCAGCATGAAGAATGCCGTCCGGGAGGCCGTCGCAGCCGATATGCCGGTGTATGCGGAGTGTGGCGGATTTGTCTATCTCACGGAGGGGATTGATGCATCGGATAATCAGCCGTCAGCCGATTTCACGGGGGTTTTCCCGGTACGCTGCCGAATGCTGCCACGCAGAAAATCACTAGGCTACAGGAGCGTTGAACTGACAGAAAGTGTCCTGATTGGCAGCGAAGGGGCCATCGTCCGGGGACACGAATTTCATTACTCCGAAACAGGCACGATGCCGGACAGCGTTGAACGCTGCTACCGGGTGTCGCGGCAGGGCACCGTGCTGGGACTGGAGGGGTATCGCGTCCGGAACTGTCTGGCCTCCTACATCCATCTGCATTTCGGGAGCAACCGGGGGATTGCCGGATCGTTCGTCGCCGCATGCGGCGGGTTCAGGTAGGCGGCGCATACGTTACGTGCCGGCACTGCCTGCTTTTTTACATTGCTCTATCTTATGTGACAATCCAGACAAAGAGCCGACCCTGCATTTGACATGACCAAAAACTTGCCATTCTGGTTATCATGCACATTATGACAGGTAGAGCACCACATCTGGTCGCGAGTTGGTCCGAACGTGACATGTGCCTTCACCGGAGCCTTGATATTTGCCGGGGAGAGTGAGGGATCAAAGACAAAGCCAACCGGATGGTCGTTTGAAAGGTCGGTATTGATGTACGCGCTCGGCCGGCTATCCAGTGCGGTTTTGGCAGTAACAAGATTCGGGTTGGCAGTGATCGTATTCTGGTCATGACAGGCCAGGCAAAGCGGTGCATCACTGCTGTTCACATTGGCTAAAGTTGATTTAAATACCCTGGTGGCACTGGAGTAGACCTTGGTGATGACGGGAAATGATCCAAATCCCGGATTCATCAACCCGCTCCCTCCCAGGCCATTATGTACGGTATGGCAGTATCCACAGGGCGAACCGCCCAAATCGGCAAAATTATGTACAGAGCTAACAACAGAGTCTGCATATGCAGATCCCGGCGCTGCGGCATAACAAACTACGCCCAGCAGAATGATTAGAAAAACTCTCAATATCACCCTCCCTCAATGCATCCATTAAGTTATTTTATGAATCTGATTTACAATTATTGTGCCATTTGCGATATTTTGTAAAATTGCAATATAAACAGCTTGTTGTGTCCGATCAACTATAGTAAATGCGGATTTATGCGAAATACATATTTCATTTTTTGAAATATTGTATATTATTTTATAAAAATCTACTGGTCAGTTACGAGTGGAGAAAATTTATGCGCACGCTGCATATCTATTGTGATTTCTGGGAGCAGTCGCTTTCGTATGCTCTGCATGCTGTTCGCAAACATGACCGGTACTCATTACATGTCGAACATATTCACCCTGGAAACATCAATGACAAACTGAATCAGATGGTTTCCGTGGTACATGAAAACGACCATGTATTGATTGCATTGCTGCATGCCGAGCAAGCACTGCTGATCCAAATAAGTAAAATTTTTACATCACAATCTTTGGCACTGCGTAAACGTATTACGATTTCCTATTCGCAATATTCGCCGGAAATTGGTAAATGGGCCGAAAAAATCGGCATTAACGGTGAAATAAACGAGTATGAGACTTCACGAAAGGTTCCTTGGGAGTCGAAAGACATAAGACATGGTACGACCCTGCAAGAGCGTCGCTGGATTCAGTACCAGCTCATGCGCATATTAATTTCGGGAGAATACCCCGCTGCTGTTTTTGAAGAACTGTTCAAGAAGCTCCGGCATTCTCAACTCTCGGATTCTGATGTTGCACGATCTCAACGATTCTACGAACGTGATGAGCCGGATATGGCCGGTGGAAGCTACGCTGAAGTGCGAAAGATCAACCCAAACGCTATAGACCTGTTGCGTGAACGAGCAGTGCACGTTGGTCGCTCTGGCCTGAATACGCTGATCATAGGGGAAACAGGAACCGGCAAGGAGACGCTTGCGTGGTTTCTGCATGACTACAGCACCCGTTGTGACAAGCCGTTTGTTGTGTTGAACTGCGCTTTTTTCGAAGGAGAGAGGCTTGAGTCGGAACTGTTTGGACATGAACAGGGTGCATTTACCGATGCAAAGCGGATGAAGAAAGGCCTGGTTGAGGAGGCTAACGGGGGCACATTATTTCTGGACGAATTGCCGGAAATGTCTCCGCGAGTGCAGGCTAAACTGCTTCGATTCCTGCAGGATGGCACCTATACTCGCCTCGGCGGCACCAAGAGTATGCATGCCAGTGTCCGTATTATTTCAGCTGCTCAAGCAGAACGGATGGGTGTTTTACGACAAGATTTGTACTACAGGGTCGCGGATGTTGAATTACATACGGTACCCTTGCGTGATCTGAAACAGTGGGACATTGTCAATATCGCCTGCAACCTTGCCTATCGCCTTATGTGGCGACCTCTGATTACCGAAACCGGCCAGCATACACTTACGCCCGATGTTATCC
>JBAQPK010000513.1:0-3734 GCA_049305715.1 Desulfuromonadaceae bacterium
ACCCAAAGCAGGAATACAAGAAAGAGGCGTACAACCTATTTATGGAATTGATGACCCGTATCCGCGAAGAGGTTGTCGAACGTGTTTTCTGGGTTCAGATAAACCATGACGGCGACGAAATAGAAGAGATGGAAGAGGAAATGCAGAGCAAGAAACTGGTTTTTAATCTGGGAGGCGGGGAAGAGCACCCACATGAACCGGCCAAAAGCCAGAAAGTAGCGGGTCGCAATGATGCCTGCCCCTGCGGAAGTGGTAAAAAGTACAAAAAGTGCTGCGGAAAATAACGGCGCTCTGCCGGTAAGCACCATATCGAATCAAAGAGGGTTCCTTATGAATATACAGGGTTTTTTATTTTCTACCGCTGAGGCGGCGATAAAAAAAGCGGGCCGCAAAGATCTGGCTCTTATTTTTTCTGAAGTTCCAGCCACGGCAGCAGCGGTTTTTACTACGAGCTCAGTCAAGGCGGCCCCGGTACTGGTTTCCCGCGAGCATATTGCGAGCGGATTCGCCCGGGCACTGATCGTTAACAGCGGCAACGCCAACGCCTGCACCGGTGAATCGGGAATGCTGGCTGCGCGGGAAACCTCACTTCTGATTGCCGGCGCACTCGACATTGAGGATTCGGCCGTGCAGGTTTGCTCCACCGGCGTAATAGGCGTTCAGATGCCGATGGAACGAATCCGGACCGCTATTCCGACCCTGGTTGACGGTCTTACTTCCGGAACGCTCGACGACATTGCCCAGGCCATCATGACAACCGACACCTTCCCTAAAATGGAGGCCCGGGGCGGACAGGCTGACGGAGTCAATTATACCGTAGCAGGTATTGCCAAGGGTGCCGGCATGATCATGCCCAACATGGCCACCATGCTTTCCTTTATCATCACTGACGCCGCCGTTGAGCCGGGGTTTTTGCGGGACTCTTTCCGGAAAGCCGTTGATCGCTCATTTAATGCCATTACCGTAGATGGCGACATGTCAACCAACGATACCTGCCTGATTATGGCTAACGGGATGTCGGGAAATCCGGCCATCACGGAAGGATCCGCGGAAGGAGATTCCTTTGAATCAATCTTGAATGACGTTTTGCTCTCATTAGCCAAACAGATCGTAAAAGATGGTGAAGGAGCTACTAAATTCGTTGAAATACAGGTTGGCGGCGCTAAAGACGATACCGATGCAAAACGGGCCGCGATGGCGATTGCCAACTCCAGTCTGGTAAAAACGGCTTTTTTCGGTCAGGATGCCAATTGGGGACGGATCTTCGCCGCGGTCGGGTATTCCGGCGCCGAAGTCGATCAATCACGGCTGTCACTACGCTTTGATGATGTCACCATGGCCATAAACGGGGTTTTTGCCGGTGATGACGCCGAAGCCCGCGGCACTGAAGTTCTCAAACAAAAGGAATTTACCGTCTCGGTTGACCTTGGAATAGGCAGCGGCACCGCAACCGTGTACACATCGGATCTTACGCACGAATACATCAGTATAAACGCCGACTATCGTTCCTGAAATCACCAGGAATCGGTTTCTTTTCGAGCCCCCACTCACGGGGCTTTTTTTGTCGTAACGCAGAACCACAGAGCGAACCCGTGATTACTATTCGAATATTTTTTACCGCATTATTCCTCTTTCTTTCGACCTCCCTTAACGCTGCTGATAACCTGATGGATGCCGGAAGAGCCCTCTCCATCGACGTAATGCTGGAAAATGCCATCCGCAGAGGCCTTATTTCCGGCGGTGTCGTGGCTGTCGGCAACCATACCGGCCAGCTTTACAACACGGCACAGGGGAGACTGTATCCAGACCCCCTTGCACCCCTCATTTCGGACCGGACCCTGTTCGACACAGCGTCACTCACCAAGGTTATCGCCACGGCTCCCGCCATCATGAAACTGCTCGAACAGGGGAAAATCAGCCTGCTTGATCCGCTGACACGTTGGTTTCCTGAGTTCGAGGGGACGGATATTGAAGAGATCACCATTCTTAACTTATTAACGCACACTTCCGGAATAAATGATGTTGAAGTTGCAAAGGATGATCCACTCAGGAGCCTGATACAAAAGGCTCTTTTGCAAAATAATGTCGCCCTGCCCGGAAACCGTTTTCGCTATGCGGATATCAACTTCATGCTGCTGGGAGAGCTGGTCAAACGCGCCGCCCACATCCCATTGGACAGATTCTGCGTTGAATATATTTATGCCCCGATCGGTATGGCTGAAACAGCTTTTCTGCCCCAGGCGGAATTCAATGTTATTGCGCCAACGGCGGGCTACGACAAAACGCTCACATCCGGGGTTGTCCAGGATATCAACGCGCGCCGATTTGGCGGAGTAGCAGGGCACGCCGGTTTATTCAGCACTGCGAGCGATTTGAACAGATTCGCAACCATGATACTTAACCGGGGGACATACAACGGAACACATGTTTTTAAAGAGCGGGTCATAACCCAGATGACGTCTCCGTACTTTTATTCTAACGGCAGAGTCATCAGAGGTCTTGGGTGGGATATTAACTCGCCGTTTTCGTCACCACGAGGAACCTATTTTTCTGACATGTCTTTCGGCCACACCGGGTACAGCGGTTCATCGATCTGGATTGACCCCGAACAGGATTTATACGTAATTCTTTTGACCGTGCGTCTTGACTACAAAAATATACGGCAGTTTAACCAATTGCGAAGTGATATATCTACCCTTGCCGTCTCCATATTTTCCACCCCGCGGATTGCGGCCGAAATTGCCAACGGCATGAAAATCCCCTGAAACGCTAATACCTTGACACGATATTGCGCCTGTGTTAGTTCTCTGCAGTACAATTATTCCTGCGTACCCACTCAGCAAGGGAGGGATCGATGAGCATTAAAGTGCTGGTCGCCGACGATAGTATAACCATCCAGAAAGTTATCGGCATCATTTTCGGAAGCGACGAATACTCCCTGACGGTCGTTGACAATGGTAAAGCAGCCGTTGAGACGGCACGTGAAATCAACCCCGATATATTGCTGATTGATGCCCTTATGCCCGGTATGACCGGTTACGAAGTGGCTGAAATGGTGCGTTCGACGCCGTCACTGGCCTCCAAGCCGATCCTGATCCTGACCGGTTCATTTGAACCATTTGATGAAGAGAAAGCGAAAAGATGTGGTGCGGATGATTTTATTGCCAAACCGTTTGAATCGCAGCAAATCATCACCAAGGTAAAAGAACTGCTGGTACTTGGACGCTCAAGAGCACTCTCCGCACAAGTTCCGCCATCACAACCTGCCACTGAGACTATTCAAGAACAAGTATCCGAAGCAGCGGCTCCCATATTTGAGAACCCTGTTCCGGTTTCTGCTCAACAATCCGAATCAATGCAACCGACGGATGATATCTGGGGGGCCTTTACTCCGGAAGCAGTACCGACTTTTGAACCTGTCACCGTTCCCTCTTCAGCACCCGTTGAAACCGATGTTTTTGCAATCGTCACCGAAGAAAATGATGCACAACTCGTACAGACCGCACCATCAGCGGACACATCGTCGCAGCATACCGGTTCTCAATGGATTCCGGTTGAGGAAAACACCTTTGAATTTGAAGAAGACGTTATTGCAGCGCCTCCCCGGAATACCGCCTTTGCCGCTCCCCCAACCCTGGTTCAGGAAGAGTCGTTTGGTGATATTTCTTTTGATGATGTAACGACTCCGGCTCCCCCGGTTTTTTCAGCCGTTCCCGAACCGCAATCCATTGCCC
>JBAQPK010000514.1:0-5594 GCA_049305715.1 Desulfuromonadaceae bacterium
GAACATGGTCATGCCGTCCCAGTCCATGACCGGGACGAGGAGGGTGGCACTCCCCATCTTCGGGATGATCACCACGTCCTTCCAGGCGGGGATGGTGGTGTAGAGAGAGGCGTAGGCGCTGTCGCCGCCCGAGATGGAAAGGACCCGACAGGAGTTCACGTGCTGGTGAAAGGGGTGGTCCATGCCGCTCTGGTTGAAGATCTCCCACACCTCGTACATGCCGAGGTGGGACTCGATCTTGTAGGAGTGGTCCATGTCGGTGAAGGAGATGCCGTTGATGTACCCCCTCCCCATCATCATACTGAGAGTCATTTGCCGGTGCGGCAACATGGACAGGTCCATGTCCAGCAGCTCCGCGGGATTGATGGCAGTCGGCAAGGGGTCGCTCGTGGATGCCCCTCCGTAGGCGAGGGTGAGGAGCGTCACCTGCTGCAGCGAGCTCATCCCTCTGTCGTAGGGGAGGGACAGGAACTTGAATTCTCCTCCTCCCTGGTCCGCCTTGACCAGGACATCGATCCGCTCTCCCGGGGAGAGGAGAATGGAGGAAAGCCGGTACGGTTTGTCGAGGAGCCCGCCGTCGGTTCCCACGAGGTAGAGGAAGTGCTTGTCGAGGGAAAGTTTCAGGAAGCGGGCATTGCAGGCGTTTACGATCTGCCAGCGTTGCACCTGCCCCGGCTGGATGGACAGGATCGGATTTACCCGGCCGTTCACCGTAACCAGGTTCCCCTCCTTTCCTCGCATGAACTGGGAGATGGAGGTGTACGGATCCGGAAGACCATTGGCGATGGTGATGTCCTTGATCACCATAATGTGGGTCTCATAGCCGGAGAGGACGCATCCCGCCTCGTCCTCGATCACGAGAGGACCGGCCAGTCCGCCCCAGTACTGTTCGGCGACCGTGCCGTGCACGTGGGGATGGTAGAAATTCAGGTGTCCCGGCTTCTCGAAGACAAGATTGTATTCGTAATCGATCGTCCCGCCCGGCGGCGCCGTAATCATCATGTTGTCCCCATTTATGCCATTAATGGTCGACGGCGAGACATGGAGCCCGTGGGTGTGGAGGTTGGTGATGTTGCGCGTGTGGCCGAGGATGTTGGTGGCGGTCGTTTTGGGTAGATTGTTGACGAGCTGCACCTTGAGCGTCTCCCCGCGGGCGGCCCGGATGACGGGCCCCGGGTACGTGCCGTTGTAGGTGAGGAGGGTGACACGCGTACCGTTCAGCCGCATCCGTGTCTCTCCAGCCGTGATCTTGTAGACGCCACCCTCCTTCACTGCCGGGAGAGTGTCGTAGAATGCGGCTCCCGGCGGCGGGTCGATGATCGTCGTTCCGCCACCCATGCCTCCGCCACCCCCGCCCATGCCACCGCTACCCATCATGGCGCGGGCAAGCCCGGTATGCAGGCCCACATAGGTGCCCGTCATTCCCAGCGCAGTCAATGCTATAAATTCTCTGCGAGTCATTTTTTTTCGTTTCATATGGCACCTCCCTGACAGGTTGAAGACTTTTTCGAAAGGCTTATTCGCCCGGCTTGACTTCGAGCAGTTCGATCTCGTAGATCACGGTCCGGTCGGCCAGCGGGCCGCGCTCGCCGAAGGCGAGATCAGCCGGGATGAAGAGCTGCCATTTTGCCCCCTCTTTCATGAGCGGCAGAGCCTCTTTCCAGCCGGAAATGGCGCTGTTTAACGGAATGGTCACCGGCTTGCCTTTGCGGTACGAACTGTCGAACTCGGTGCCGTCGATTTTCGTGCCGCGGTAGTTGACGGTGACGGTATCCTTCAACGTCGGTTTCCTGCCCGTTCCTTCGTGGAGGACCTTGTACTGCAGTCCGCTCGGCAGGGTCACCACACCTTGCTTCCTGGCGTTGGCGGCCAGAAACTCCCGGCCTTCGCCGCGGTAGTTCTCGACCGCCTCCTTCCTCTGCCTCTCCTCCTCGGCCACGGTCTTCTGCTGCAACTCGACGAGGGTGGTCCGCATCTGTTCCGGGGTCATCAGCGGCTTTTCCCCCGCCAGAGCATCCTGAATCCCCTGGAGCAGGGTCTGGGGTTTGGGCATCACCCCCTGCTTCTTGAAGTCGCTCCCGACCTGATAGCCAATGCTATAGCTGACCTTGTCCTTTTTTTCTTTCAAAGCCAATTCTTCGCCTGCCAGGCAAAAATTGACAGACAACGCCATACAAAGAACAAAAATAAATAGCTGTTTCATATCGAATCTCAACTTTCCAGTGTCTGGTTGCGATGCCAGGCTGTCTTGATTGCCCTACTTCCCCTGCTCAATCGAGATCAGCTCTATATCAAAAATAACGGTTCGGTCTGCCAGCGGACTACGTGCCGAATAGGCGAGATCCGCGGGGACGAAGATCCGCCACTTGGCCCCTTCCTTCATCAACTGCAGCGCCTCGGTCCAGCCGGCGATGACGCCATCCACCCGGAATTCAGCCGGCCCCTTCTTGCGATACGAGCTGTCGAACTCGGTACCGTCGAGCAACGTACTGCGGTAATGCACCTTCACCGTATCATGGGAAATGGGTGATTTTCCGGAGCCTACTCTGATGACTTCGTACTGCAGACCGCTCGGCAGGGAAACCATCCCCTTCTTTTTGGCGTTCTGCGCGAGGAATTCCCGTCCCTCAACCCGGTACTGTTCATTAATTTTCCGTTGCTCCAGCTTGCGATCTTCCAACTGCTTGTTCTCTATGTTCTTCTTCAACGCCAGCAGAATGCTGTTCATCTCTTCGGGACTCAGCCGAGGCCCGGTCCCCTCCAGGGCATCATCGATTCCTTTCAGCAGGGCCTCCGGACTGATCGTCATGCCCTGCTGCTTCAGGTCGCCCCCGATCTGGTGACCGAGACTGTAATTGATCCTGTCTCCCGGTTCGGTAAGCGGCGCCTTCTCGCCGGCGAAACATGCTCCGGCCAGTGAGAGGATAACGAAAAATGCAGTAAGCTCATATTTCATATTGATCTTTACCCCTTGTTCTGATTCAAGCCTGCCATAAACAACGCGCATCCTGGTCCCCAATGCAACCGTTTCCGCTTTCGAGAAAGAGGGAATGACTTCACAAGGTCGCTAAAAAAGGGGGCCGACCGAAGACGGCCCCCTTTGACTCAATCATTTTGCTCACTGCGCATTGAAGGACAGATTCTGACAACCGTTCGCGGTTTGGCTGCCGACACAGTAAGGAACCATCATCTCGTTGTCTTCATGCTCGACGATGTGGCAGTGCCAGACGTAGAGGCCGGGGTTGTCGAAGGTTGCGGCGACTTTGGTGACCTCGCCCGGATAGGCGATCACGGTGTCCTTCCAGCCGGTTTCCCAGGGCTGTACGCCGTTGCCCGGAATGAGGCTCGGTGTGCCGGTGACGACCCCTCTGCGCTCAAGAACCTTGAACTTCACCAGATGCAGGTGGATGGGGTGGGCATCCGCGGTCCAGTTCCAGAGTTCCCATGCCTCGGTGTCGCCAAGACCCGGGTTGGTCACAACCGGATCCATCCACTTGGTTGGCTTGGCCCCCGTATTCAATGCCGGATCGACCGAGGTTGGCGCACCGGCTGAGCCGTTATATCCAAGGACTGCTTCCTTCGGTGCGAAGGGGATGCCGCCGGCGGCAAAGCAGGCATTAGCCGGATCGAGGGGGTCGAAGGACACGCCGCCCAGGTCGATCCAGGTAAGCGTACCCTGGGGGCTTATGCTGACGCAGACATTGGTCGATTCCTCTTCGATCAGGGCAAGGTCCCGCGTTTTGGACGGGGTACTTGCCGGGTAGGTAGTAACACTATCAACGGGCGTCAGGGCCAGCATATTAGGCGCCGTCGCAGCGCTAGTAGTGTTGGGGGTCACACCGTCGGCAAGCACCGGGTCTGTCGGGCTTTTGCCGTTAAGCGCCGTGTTCACCACAAATTCCATGACCTGACCGGTGGTGCCGGGATCGGCCGCCACGTCGGGGAAGCCGCCAAAGGGCGTATCAGGGGCGGTGTTGATCATGCGGACGCGGGTGCTGTTAGCGAGCCCCCGGAAGTCGACCAGTACGTCGGCGCGTTCGGCCAGACCCATCAGGAGCGCCTGGTCCTTGTGGGCCGCCTTGAGCATATTACTCTTGGTGGTGGGAAGGGGTTGCCCCGAGATTAACGGCGTGGCGTACCCGGTCTGGATCATGACCACCTGCGGTAACAGGCTCTGCTCGGCCCCGATCTGGAAGAAGGGGAGCTCACCATCCAGCAAGGTTTTAGTCGGCTTGGTTTTGTTGATTGCTTGCTGCATCACCTTGAAGAGGGCCAGGTTGAGGAAGCGGGAATTGCTGCCGTTCAACAGGCGGAAGCGGTAGATGGCGGGTGCCACCTCGAGCTTCGGCCAGGTGGTGCCATTGACCACGATGGTGTTGAAGAAGGCCTCCGGATTCCAGATCGGCGAGATGTCCGACGAGGGGATGAACGGGATGGTCAGCCCTGCATTGGCGTTACCCAATGCGTCCTGTCCGTTTCCGAGACCCTCGAAGAAAGCCCGGTTGGCCGGATAGAACAGACCGCCGTCGGCGTTGAAACTGCGGTCCTGGATAACTATCGGGATCTCGCGGTACTTTTCCCTCTGGCCACCGCTAGCAGCCGGGAAGTTGGTGGTCTGGAGAGTTTCACCCGCCGCCGGTGCCGGCCTGGGAAGGATATTAGGAGTTGCAGTCGTTTGAATCAGACCCGTCTCACCGCCGCCCGCCTCACGGATCAGCCAGAAACCGGCCGGTCCGGCATAAACGTTGCTGCGGGTCATGCCGAGAGTGTGGTCATGGTACCAGAGGGTACTGGACGGCTGGGTGTTGGGGTAGGTGAAGTTTCCCACCCCGGGCGTCACGTTGGTGTTGGCCGTATAACCATATTGATTGGCTATTGTGCCCTGGCAGACGTAGTAGGTCTTGCCGGTGCCGGCATCCACCGTCCCTGCCAGAGCAGGGTTGGTCGTGCAAAGGAAGTTGCTGCCGGTCGGGTTCGGCAGCCACCAGGCCTCCGGATAGCCGTCGCTCTCGGGCCCTACATGGCTACCATGTACGTGGGTAACGATCGGGACGGGCCCGATATAGGGGGCTGGATTCTGGCCGCGGCAGTCGGTCCGTGGCGTCCCCATGGTCCCCGTGATACAGTCGGCCAGCGGGTTAGCCCAGTGCAGGGTCTGGTCGATGGCCAGAAGGTGCGGCAGGAAGCTGCCGGTAACCGGGTCCTTCAGGCCGTTGATCCAGTTGACGTTTGTGGTGACGCCGGAGATGTTTTCAACGGTGTAGGCCGGGTAGTTGAACTGCGAGTTGGTGGCCGGGGCAATGCCGCCGGTGGGGAGCGGGTCTGCTGCCGGTCCGTAGCTCCAGACAGTCGTGGCTGGAAATGCATCCGTCCGGCCATTGAGAGTGTTCCATACACCACCCGGCAGGATCTGCTGCTTGAACTGCCGCACGGCGATGTCGTAGGTGTTAGCCGTGCCGGTATTTTTCATGACCGGCGGGATGACCAGCGGCGTCACGTACTTGGGGACGGTGAGCGGGTTGAGAGTGCCGCCGGGGAGCGGCGCCGCCGTGCCGTTTACGACACTGCCGACACACAGGAGGACCGTCGCACCG
>JBAQPK010000515.1:0-2910 GCA_049305715.1 Desulfuromonadaceae bacterium
CTTACATCCAATCAGGCGGTGGGTACGTTTTCGATTCCATGAGTCAAATTATAGCTCCAGAGGTATTCCAGCAGCAATAAGCTCCTGCGCATAGCGGCGCACGCCGGGAAGGAACCTGCGGAAATCATCCCGTAATCCGTCATAGTTCAGTTCCAGCTCTCTTTCTGCGCCAGCCAACGGGTTCTCCCTGATGACTCTCCGGGACATGCGCTCCAGGGCGCGGGCGATACCGTCCACCGTTCCATAGGAGGGGAGCAGTTCCTCGAAGATGGTCGGCACCAACCCTTGCAGCCGTTCGGGCAGTTCGCCCCTCTGACCCTCGATGATTGCTCTGCTCTTGGCAAGATACACATCGAACGGTTCATCAGACCAGTCGCTCCACTCCACTACCAGAAAATGATCATAGAACAGGTCGACCAATACCCCGCGGTACAGGCCGAAATGCGGGTGTAGTCGCCGCCTGCTCTGCTGGAACAGGTCGTCCCTGCTGGCAAAGGAGTCTATACGGCGGTGCAGGGCGATCCCCTGCCTGATCCGGTCGGGAAACCGGCCGGCCAGCGGCCCTTTGACAAAATCCCCCATGAAGTTGCCGGTCAGGAGCCGGTCGTCATCTCCGGAGAGGAGCATGTGAAAGAGGAAGTTCACCGGAACGGAGCCTGAATCCGGAAGCTGTAGCGTTCCGTTGTTGAGATCATCCGGGAATGGTCGAAGGTCCGCTCGACGAACGTAACACGCCCGGTCCGGCCGATCAGCAGAACGGTTGTCGAACGTGTACCGTAGACTCCGCCTTCGATGAAGATCGGCGAGAGAAGGCGCTCCCGCTCCGGGCCGACCCCGGTGTCCGGGAGCCTGTCAGCAGCAAAGGGGGAAGGATCGGACAGCGCCGCAAACATCTGTTCCGGATCAATTTCGGTCTGTTGCGTGATGGCTTCGAGTCGGGATCTGGCGGCGGTCACCTTGGGCCAGCGGGTATCGAGCAGATGGTTGGAGAGGGCGTGGCCCCCCGGCGTGACCGGGGCAGAGGAGCCTCCCCGGTTGGTGAAGTAACGTAATTCATCTGCGGTGCCGTACAGCAGGTTGAAACCATTGTATTGCTGACCGTCACGGGTGAGCACCCCCTGAAAATCCGCGGGAGTCATCGCCTGATTACGCAGGAATCCGGCTACTAGATTGCCGCGCGATGGGCAGCCTGCAGTATGCTGTCGCGGGTCGCGATAATTGGTGGCCGCCGCCACCTTCCCTTCGGTCGTTACCCCCAGCCAGGTCCCTCCTGCCACCTTGTCGCGTCCGGCCAGGACGTGCGGAGCGTCACTCCAGAAGCGGGCCGGTTCGGTTGGACGGCTGCGAAACTCATCGCGGTTTGCGCCAAGAATCAGACGGTAGACCGGATGGCAGTCATAGGCGAAAACGACCAGACACATAACGCTCCCCTATTTTTTCATCCATGAGGTTTTCGTGGCTGTCCGGATGCCACCCTCAAGGGTTGCCTGGCTCAGGCTCCCAGCCTCGGCCTGTATGCAGGCACCTGTTGCCTGATACAGCATCACCTGAAGATATAGGCGCTCATGATAGCCCACCCCAGTACGCCCAGCGTAACCACGCCGCAGAGCATCGCCAGCGCATGGTCGAAATTGTTTTCCCGCCGCCGTTCGCTGTATCCCAGGAGCGCTGCGACGGCTATCCCCCCGAGAATCCCGCCACCGTGCCCCCAATTATTGATCCCCGGAAAGATCAGCCCGAATATGAAAAGACTGACAACCCAGCCGCTCATCTCGCGGTATACCGAGCTCCCATAGGCTCCTCCCCTGCTTTTCCCATAATAGAGCAGAGCTCCGATCAGGCCGCAGACCGCTGCCGAGGCGCCGATCGTGAACGGCACTCCGGCCAGGTAGGAGACCAGGTACCCGAGTATGCCGCCAAGAGTGTAGATGATGAACATGCGGCTGGCACCGTATTCCCCGGAGACCTTAGGGGCAATCTGATGCAGGGCCATCAGGTTGAAAACAAGGTGTATAATGCCGCCGTGCAGGTAATTCGCGCTGATCAGCGACCAGTACCGGCCGAAATGGTCAATCGGATAGGTGCCGGTTGCGCCCAGGAGCACGAGACCGGTTTGCCCGGGAGAAAAAAAACCGCCGCCAGATCTGGCGCCCAGCACGAGCGAAAGGGCAAAATAGAGAACATTGGCTGTGATGATGGCTTTTATCAGCCAATCGCCATCAGTGGCCCCCCTCGTCCAGTGTATGAACTGCCACCATGACGCGGAACGGGATGTGCCGCACCACGAACAGATTGTCTCTTCACTCCCTACCAAACGCCTGCAACGCGGACAGAGGATCGCCCGTTGTTTCATCAGAATACCTCGCAACTTCAAGCGTATGCCCCTGAAGTGTCATATAGCAAAAGCCTTCACGTGGTGAACAATATTTACGTACAGAACCTAGTGACCTTTAAGCGCGAAGATACCAGGCGCGTTCCTCCAGTACCCCTTATAGTCAAGACCGTAACCGAACAGAAAGCGATCACCGACCTCAATACCGGTAAAATCGGCCCGCATGCCGGGTGTTACCTTGCGTAGATGCAGCTTTTCGACCAGCACCGCCATTAATACTTCGGCCGCTCCCTGCTGACGACAGTAATCTGCGATAGCCGCCAGCGTCACTCCTTCATCAAGAATATCGTCAAGCAGCAGCACGGTTCTCCCCTTCAGGTCGAGTTGCGGCCTGACGGTCCACTGCAGACTGGCACCCTTTGTCTCATGTCCGTAGCGGGTAGCGTGGACATAATCCACCTCCAGCGGAAAGACCAGACTGGTCAGAAGCTGACCGGTGAAGATCAGCCCGCCGTTCATGACGCAGAGCAGCACCGGGCAGGATTCTTTAAGCTGGCTGGTGATCTCCTGCGCCATCC
>JBAQPK010000516.1:0-3747 GCA_049305715.1 Desulfuromonadaceae bacterium
AATCGACATGCCGGCGCCGCCGTATTCCTCTGACAGCAGCGGGTTGAGCAGTCCCAGTTGCGCAAACAGGTCCCTGGCATGTTCCGGGAAAAGCGATTTCTCGTCGAGTTCCTGTGCCAGCGGCGCAATTTCCCGCGCCACCACGTCGCGCACCATGTCCAGCGTCAGTTTCTGTTCTTCGGTAAGATTTTTCATCGGGATACCTCTCCTTGATTAGTACGGTTTTTGCTGATTCCGCTTCAGGCGGTCTCTTTCAGTATCTCTCTGGCAATGACCAGCCGCTGGATCTGGTTGGCCCCTTCGAAGATCTGGGTCAGCTTGGCATCACGGAACATGCGCTCTACCGGATAGTCCTGGAAGTAGCCGTAGCCGCCGAAGACCTGGATGGCATCGGTGGTGATCTGCATGGCGGCGTCGGAGGCGAAGAGTTTGCCCATGGAGGCCAGCTTGGTGTTGCGCTGCCCCTTGTCGTACATGGCCGCGGCACGGTAGATGAGACCACGCGCCGCTTCTATCTTGGTACCGCTGTCAGCAATGATCTGCTGGATCATCTGGTGCTCGCACAACTGCTGGCCGAAGGTCTTACGTTCCTTGGAATGCTTAAGCATCTGGTCGAAGGCCCCTTCGGCAATGCCCAGGGCTTGTGCACCGATGGCCGGACGGGACATGTCGAAATCCTTCATGGCGAGCAGAAAGCCCTTATCCAATTCTCCGAGCAGGTTGCCGACCGGAACACGCACTTCATCGAGATACATCTCGGAGGTTTTCGAGCCGCGCTGACCGAGTTTTTTCTCGATCTTGCCCACCGTGAGGCCAGGGGTGTCGCGCTCTACCAGGAAAAAGGTGAGGCCGTTGCGGCCGTTTTCGGAGGTTCGGGCCAGGACGGTGTAATAGGAGGCTACCGGACCGTTGGTGGAAAAACATTTGGTGCCGGTGATGACGTACTCGTTGCCGTCTCTGACGGCGGTGGTGCGAATGGCACCCACGTCGGAGCCGGCGCCGGGCTCGGAAACCAGATAGGCCGCCAGTTCGCGATTCTTGACTATGCGCGGCAGGACACGCGCCAACAGTTCGGGGCTGCCGCCGTGCAGCAACGGGTAACTGCCGACGGCCTGAATGATCAGCATGAGGGCCGATGATGCGCAGTGGCGGGCAATTTCCTCAACAGCTATACAGAGCAGGGTTCCCTGGTTCTGATCGGCGCCGCCATGCTCCGGCGGAAATACCATGGTCATAAGCCCCAGGTCCCACAACAGCGACAGCACTTCAGGGTCAAGCTCGCCGGTTGCGTCAATGTTTGCAGCCACGGGGGCTATCCGCTCACGGGCTGCCTGGCGTATGGTCTCGGTCACAATGCGTATCTCTTCATTATCGGTAAACATCTCATCCCTCCTGTAACATGACTTTGTGTCTTTATAACGAGTTTATATTTCAGTTATCATGCCAAACATAACAAAAGCATCAAACAGCAATTAACCATTTGATATATCTATGTTTGTTTGTTATACATAAACAAAAAGACGTTTTCTTTATTTTTAAACATGTAGACTAATGTATACAGTCGTGTCCAACCAGGCCTTGAAACAGGCTATCAGCAAGGCGTACCCACAAGGAGACATGTAGATAAATGGAGACATGCCACGCAAAAACAATGAATCACCCCGCCGCAAGCAGCGGGGTATCTGTATGGATAGTTGGTGTTTGAAACGCCTCAAGGGGCGGGGAATGTACCCACGGAGATTAAACAGGAAAGTAGAATATTGCAGTTGTGGTATCGACTTTGTCGTTGATACGGGGGAGTACGGCAACTATTATGGTACAAATAATAAAGGTCGTACTCCCAAAATGCCCGTTAAACAATTCCAAACATATAATAAGCGGCAATTACGACAAATACGGCACTAGTCTTGATCAAGGTCACTGCAAATATGTCCTTGTACGACTGCTTGTGAGTCAGGCCCGTGACGGTCAACAGCGTGATTATTGCACCGTTGTGTGGAAGAGTATCCATGCCACCGCTGGCCATAGCAGCCACACGATGGAGGACTTCCGGGTTGATCCCGTATTTTTGAGCCTGCTCCAGATAGGTCTGCCCCATGGCAGCCAGGGCGATACTCATCCCTCCTGTGGCTGAGCCGGTGATTCCAGAAAGGACATTGGTGGTGACCGCCTCGTTGACCAGCGGATTAGAGAAGGTAGTGCCGATCATATTCTTCACCGCAGTGAATCCGGGGAGCGATGCGATGACACCACCGAATCCGTACTCCGATGCGGTATTGATCGTCGCGAGGAGCGAACCGCTTATGGAGGCGTTGATGCTTCGGTTAAAATTATGACTTCTGATCCGCTTGAATCCGAATATGAGCACCATGACCACCCCCATCAGGAGCGCCCCTTCCACTGCCCAGACACCGGTGATCTTGCCCACATCCACGGCCGCAACGTCTTTCATGCCGATGGCGGAAAAATCGAATTTTGTCCCGTAGTAGCGGGGAATCAGTGCAGTGAACACTTTGTTCATCACCCCAACCAACAGAAGAGGCGCTATGGCAAGGAGCGGATGAGGAAGTTTTTGTCCGTCGGCCACGTGTTCAGGCTCATGAATATGGCCTTCGCCGTACCCTTCGCCTTCCTTTCGGGCCTTGATACAACGCCATTGCAGGTACACCATGCCGACTATAAGAACGTATATGCTGCCGCTTAAACCAAGCCAAGGAGCAGCCCAGGTGGTGGTCTTAAAAAAGGTGGTCGGAATGATATTCTGTATTTGAGGCGTGCCGGGGAGCGCATCCATGGTGAAGCTAAACGCCCCAAGGGCGATGGTCCCCGGTATCAGCCTTTTTGGTATGTCGGCGGCGCGGAATAACTCGGCGGCGAATGGGTAGATCGCAAAGACAACCACAAAAACGGAAACTCCGCCGTAGGTAAGAATTGCACCGACTATGACGATCGCCAGAACGGCACGCTTTGCCCCAATCACGCCGCTAATGGACTGAGCGATCGATTTAGCAAACCCCGACATCTCAATCACTTTTCCGAAGATTGCCCCCAACAGGAAAACCGGAAAGTACAGCTTGACTAACCCCACCATTTTATCCATGAAGATGCCTGAATAAAAGGGCAGGACATACCCCGGCTCGGTCAGGAAAACTGCTAACAGGGCTGCGATGGGAGCGAACAGAATTACGCTGAACCCACGATAGGCAACAAACATCAGAAAACTGAGAGCCAACAAGATAATTACTATTTCCATTATTTCACCACTTTCTTTGATGTCTATTCTGGTGCAGCTGAACAAATTTGGGATATGTATTTATTCTCAACTTTTCCCAGACGTTTCGAATCCTAAGCCATCTACGCACCCCTATATCCGGTTCATCCTCCGGGCCGCCTCAGTGAGTTCCCCCCGAAAATCAGGATGCGCAATATTGATCAGGTTCAGGGCACGTTGTCGGGCGGTCTGCCCTCTAAGCTTTGCTACTCCGAACTCAGTCACGACATAATCCACATCGTTCTTCCCGGTGGTGACGCATGCCCCCGGTGTAAGGGCCGACACTATTCTGGAAATCGTACCGTTTTTCGCAGTCGACGCAGCAGTAATGAAGCCCTTACCGCCCTTTGAAATGTTTGCGCCGCGGGCAAAATCTGCTTGACCGCCGGTCCCGCTGTACTGCAGATGGCCAATAGAGTCCGAACAGCACTGCCCAAGAAGGTCGACTTCGATTGTGGCATTGACTGTCACCATGT
>JBAQPK010000517.1:0-1624 GCA_049305715.1 Desulfuromonadaceae bacterium
GTGATAACGTCCATGGTCCCCCGGAAGAGCCAAGAAAACAGCGGCGGTTTGTCTATTCAGAATGCATGCATGGGCTTTTCTACCGCATTTTCGATGCGGATTTGTGCATTCGGGAATTGTAACCATGCAGCGGCATGATTTGCAATCATAACATACATGGCGATTTTATTTGCCGGTGGTGCGGAATTTTCCCTGTGGTAGAATAGAAGCTCTGTGGCACCTGCATTTAATCGATCTGTCTTATTTCTGAACGGAGGAAAACATGGACTCGTCAACACGGTTCAAGGCGCTGGTAGTGGAGAAAACGGATGATGGGCAGTTCGTGCGGACAATCCGGGAGCGAAGTATAGCCGACCTGCCGCCGGGAGACCTCGTGGTAAGGGTTCACTACTCCTCCCTCAACTACAAGGACGCACTCTCGGCAACGGGGCACCCGGGTGTAACGCGGCAATTCCCGCACACTCCCGGCATAGACGCGGCCGGCGAGGTGGTTTCGTGCGAAGGCGGCGTTTTTGCCGCCGGGGACAAGGTCATCATCACCGGCTACGATCTCGGGATGGAGACTGACGGCGGCTGGGGGGAGTTCATCCGCATCCCGTCAGAGTGGGCGGTGCGGCTTCCTGCCGGGCTTACGCTCCGGGAAGGAATGGCACTCGGCACGGCCGGGTTCACGGCGGGTCTCTCGGTGCTGAAACTGGAACGAGCCGGGGTTGCGCCGTCAGATGGCGAGGTCCTTGTCACCGGGGCAACGGGTGGCGTGGGAGCCATCGCCGTGGCAATCCTTGCCCGGGCGGGATACCGGGTGGTGGCCTCCACCGGGAAGAGTTCCGACGAATCGTTTCTCCGCAGTTTAGGGGCGGCGGAAATCATACCGCGCGACGCTGTGACGGCGGGCTCGGAGCGCCCGATGATGAAGGAGCGGTGGGCCGGCTGCGTGGATGTTGTCGGAGGCGAGACCCTGGCCGCAGCCGTCAAGTCGACCCGCTACGGCGGGACCGTCACCTGTTGCGGCCTGGTCGGATCCACAGAACTCCCCCTGAATGTCTTTCCCTTCATATTGCGGGGAGTAAGTCTCATCGGCATCGATTCGGCTCAATGTCCGGCCGGCACCAGAAGGCAGCTATGGGAAAAACTCGCCGGAGAGTGGAAACCGGAACAGTTGGGGGATTTGACAACGGAGGTTCCCCTGGAGGGTCTGGAGGACAGGATACAGACGATGCTCAGGGGTGGAATCCGTGGACGGGTGGTAGTGAAGCTTTCATAGGAGAGGGATACCATGGGGAGGGCAGGCTCCGGCCGGGTACAAGTCCAAATATGTTTGGAGCTGAGCCCCGCTCCTTTTTCTCTTGCCCGGAAATTTCAGTCACATCATTTGCCAAAGCCACCAAAACGAATCTCCGACAGGACACCGTTACGGAATATCAATGTATGCAGCAAGCCCTGATCGTACGTCCACTCCTGCACCTCTACGTAGATGATTTTAGTCCTTGCGGGGCTATCAGCCCTGCTGCCAACAATCTCCACCGGTTCCTCGCGTTTGAACATAAAGGCAGGAGTGTCGCATTTGGTCGCAACGACGGAGATGCTATCTCCAGTCGAGACAATATTGTCATTGGGACAGCGG
>JBAQPK010000518.1:0-6039 GCA_049305715.1 Desulfuromonadaceae bacterium
CGGTAAAGTAGCCTGCGGAGATGCGGCCGACCACCGGCAAGGTCTTGGCGGCCAGGGCATAGACGATATTCTGGTCGGTGCGCAGGGCACTGCCGGAGCTGCTGTTGGTGCCGATGTTGTAGCCGCCGATTGCAAGCGCGGGCGAGTTATTGAACAATGAGTTTTCCGGGGTACCCAGTTTGGCATTGAAGTAAAGCGGGTAGTTATCATAGGCCGAGCCGTTAACCAGGTAATCGACGCCGACTTCCATCTGTGCTTTCTCAAACGGGAGGATACCTGCGGTCAAACCAATATCATACACATTCGGGTCACGCGTGCCGTCATTCTTGCGTTCAGTGCGCACGTAGTTGTCGATGCCGAGGTGCACGCTCTTGTATGCCTGCACATCCGTCGACGGGATCCAGATCTGTGTCGAAGGGGTTGCCATTGCAGAACTGCTTGCCATTGCCACGATTGCTGCCGCTACTGCCAACATTTTAATTCGTTTCATCTTCTACTCCTTTTCATCGTTGATTTTGAACGGTGATAAGATGAAAACTTCGTTGGTTCCATCGCTGCACGTTCTGTTGAAGTTGATGTCGGTTCAGCAGAGAACGTGCCAATCAACAAAAAACATGTAATCACGGGTGGTTAGGAGTTTATTGCGCCTATGGATGTAGTAATTAACGTGAATTATACCATCTGAATGATTATATTTTAGGCACTGTTGCTGTAAAAATATTTTCGAGGGGGGCAGAAGAATAAGAGCAATTGACGGGGAGAGCTTTTATGGTAGGTTTAGCTATTATATTCACCGATAGGGAGGGTATGTATGGAAACCGTCGCAAAAATCAGTGAAGTACCCAATTTCGGGAAAAAGGTGGTTTCGGTTTCCGGCCGGGAGATCCTGCTGGTCAACGTCAAAGGCACCATTTATGCCGTTGAGAACGACTGCCCTCACCAGGGGAGCCCGATGAACGCTGCAATCGTCAAGGAGGGTTACATCTCCTGCCCGCGTCACGGCTACCGGTTCAGCTTGACGGACGGCAGCTGTGCCGAACACCCGGAATGTGTTCTGGCAACATTTCCGGTGCAACTGAGCGGCGATGATATCCTGGTGGATTGCTCCGGGAGCAAATAAGACTAAAAGAGTATTTTTATCTTGTTGACATGCTCCGGATTGGCTGGTATTAAATTACCCATCGGCTGCTACTTTTATTTTTAAGGAGAACAATCCATGTGTCTTACAACTCTTGTAACCCAGCAAGCTCCCGATTTTACCGCCGAGGCGGTCCTGCCGGACAACACCTTTGGTTCGATAACCCTTTCGGCCCTTAAAGGCAAATTTATTATGCTGCTTTTCTATCCGCTCGATTTCACCTTTGTCTGCCCGTCGGAAATTCTGGCTTTCAACAAAAGAATCGCCGATTTCAAAGCCAGAAACTGTGAAGTCATCGGCGTTTCCGTCGATTCTAAATTCACCCACCTGGCCTGGAAAAATACTGCAATTGAAAACGGCGGCATCGGCAACATCCAGTTTCCGCTTGTCCAGGATCTCGACAAGGAAATTGCCAAATCGTACGGTATTCTGTTCAATGGTTCGGTTGCCCTGCGCGGCCTGTTCCTGATCGATCCTACGGGCAAGGTGCGCCACTCAGTCATCAACGATCTGCCGCTGGGGAGAAATGTTGTCGAAGCCCTCCGCATGGTCGATGCCGTCCAGTTCTCGGACACTCATGGCGAGGTGTGTCCGGCCAACTGGCAGGAGGGTGAAGAAGCGATGAAACCGACCGCGGAAGGGGTGGCGTCGTATCTGGCCAAGCACGCGAAATAGAACTCCCCACGGTTGAGCGAAAGATCGCTGCCCATCACAAAACCTCTTGACTTTAAGGTAGTAACTTTTCTACTATGATGTGTCCTGAAAAACTGGGATAGTGCGTTAACGAAGTTTTTTCTGCCGATAAGCGCAGAAAACAACTTCTAACTTACTAAAATGTAAAGGCAATGAAGAGGAGTAGTAACCATTTCCATGCTTTTCAGAGAGCCGGTGGCTGGTGCGAACCGGTAAGCATCGTGGTGAACTCGCCTTGGAGCCGCTCTGGTGACAGGTAGTCAGAGTCGTGAGCCTGCGTTAAAGGTGTGTTGAGGCCCGGTATGGCACGGGCGAATTGGGTGGTACCGCGGATGGTTCAAAACCTCTGCCCCAAATTTGGGGTGGAGGTTTTTTTTATTCACGTGACTTACATTTTAGCGAGAAACTGCGCTGCGTCGCAGGACACTGAAAGGGGTACAGACAATGGCAAAGGCCGCGAAGAAAGATGACCGCAAGATTATCAGGATTTTTGATACGACGCTGAGGGATGGTGAGCAGGCGCCCGGCAACAGCATGAACATCGAGGAAAAACTGAGGATCGCCAAACAGCTGCAGAAGCTTAATGTGGATGTCATCGAAGCAGGATTTCCGATCGCATCCGAGGGGGATTTCGAGGCGGTGAAAAAAATCGCCCAGACCATCAAGGGACCGGAAATCGCGGGGCTCTGCCGTTCCAGCGAAAAAGATATCGATCGTGCCTGGGAAGCGCTGAAATACGCCGGAGAGAAGGGGCGCATTCACACCTTTATCGCCACCTCCGACATCCACATGAAATACAAACTGCAGATGGAGCCGGCCAAAGTTCTTGCTTCTGCCATCAAGGCGGTCAAGCGTGCCGCCTCCTATACACCCAACGTTGAATTCTCCTGTGAGGATGCCGTTCGCACCCGTCTGCCGTTCCTTGCCGAGGTTGTCGAGGCGGTCATCGCCGCCGGAGCGACGACCGTCAACATCCCCGATACCGTCGGTTACACGATTCCGTTCGAGTATTTCAATATCATCAGGTACCTCAAGGAAAATGTTCCGAACATCGATAAGGCGGTCATTTCGGTTCACTGCCATAACGATCTGGGGCTGTCGGTGGCCAACTCGATCGCCGCCATTCAGGCCGGTGCCGGTCAGGTTGAGTGCACGATCAACGGCATCGGCGAGCGCGCCGGCAACTGTTCGCTGGAAGAGTTTGTCATGATTCTGAGGACCCGCAAGGACATCCTCCCCTTTGCCACGAACGTGGTAACGGAGCAGCTTACGCCGGCCAGCCGTTTATTGACCGCAGTCACCGGCATTGCCGTTCAGCCGAATAAATCGATCGTCGGCGCGAACGCCTTTGCCCATGAGGCCGGTATCCACCAGCACGGGATGTTGATGGAAAAAACCACCTACGAAATTATGACCCCTGAATCAGTCGGTCTCTCGGCAAGCGCCATCGTGCTGGGCAAACATTCCGGTCATCATGCTCTTCGCAAACGTCTTGTGGAATTGGGTCATGATCTTGATGATGAGAAATTCCGGCGCACCTTCGATCGGTTCAAGGAGCTGGCTGATCTAAAGAAGGAAATCTTTGACGAAGACCTTGATGCGATCGTCTCTGATGAGGTCAGGGAAGAAGACCAGTACAAACTGGATCATGTCACGGTGACCTGCGGCTCCTTTGCCGTGGCGACGGCAACTGTCCAGATGGAAGTTAACGGTGTTACCGTGCGTACCGCGGAGCTGGGCGACGGTCCGGTCGATTCGACGTTCAAGGCGATCAAGAAACTGACCAAGTCGAAGGCAAAGCTGACGCAGTACAACGTCGGCTCCATTACCGGCGGCACCGATGCCCAGGGTGAAGTCACCGTACGGGTAAGCGAAGGAAACCATACCGTCGTCGGCAAGGGGGCCTCGACCGATATTATCGTGGCCTCGGCCAAAGCGTATATCCATGCGCTTAATCGGCTGAATACCAAACAAAAACGGCTGACTGACGCGGTTTAGCGTTCAGGTCTGCAAGAAAAACCGGGTCTGCCCGGTTTTTCTTTGTACACCATCAGGACAAACACGATTCTTATTATCCTTTGCTGCTGGTTTTAGAATGGAATCCGGTTTTGAGCTCATTATTTTTTTATCGCGGCCTTGGGCGTGTCGCGTGTCGTAACAATCGTATACGTAGATGGATACTTTCGGAAAGGGCGAGATAGGGCAATGATAGGGCAAAGACTGACGTATTGTATAAACACGCCGATGCAATTATCAGACAAACACTGACTGGTGCAGGGTGATGTATTAGATATAAACAACTGTACATTTAGATACGTTGTACGTCGGTTGAAATGACGGGTCATTTGATGACCGCCTCGGGTATTGTCGGTCTGTCTCGACCCAAACAGGAAAATGAGTGGATTGAAAAGCGTCTTGTCCGGATTTCTCGTTCTTGATCCAGTTATTCTGTTTTTATCAGATATAACCTTGAGACAGGAGTCATCTATGAAGAAAGCCTTTTGTACCCTGCTCTGCACGGTGTCACTTGCAACTGCTTCGTCCGGCGTGCTGGCGGCCGACGTGACCGTTGACTCCAGCACCCTGCTCGGAATCGCCCGACGGGACGTTTCCGGTGCCTCAACGGAAGACCTTCTCCCCGCCACCCAGTTTCTTGGTATCACCGCCGATAAGCTGGCCGACGGCAACCTTTCACTCCACCTCTATGGCTGGGGACGGGCCGATCTGGCCGACAAAAGCTTCAACAACGATAAAACTTCCGGAAGCCTTACCTACGGATATCTGCAGTACCGCTTCAACCAGGCGGGCGCTACGGTTCGTGCCGGACGACTCTTTGTCCGCGAAGGCATCGTCAATGAGCAGATCGACGGCGTCAGTGCCCGCACCGACCTGCCGATGGGCTTCGGCCTGTCAGCCTTCGGCGGCGCAACCGTACACATGACCGATCTCAGCGGTGAAACCAGCGACAGCAAAGGGGACGCCGTTTACGGCGGCCGCGTCAACTATCGCTACAAGGGGCTGCTCGAGGTCGGGCTCTCGGGGGTTTACGAAAGCGCCGCTCCGACACTTGTCACCCATGCCTCCGAAGAGTACAGACGGATAGGTGGCGACCTCTGGATTACCCCCGTTGCATCAATTGATATCATTGGACGCAGCAGCTACAACCCGGAAACCAAAAAATTCGCCGAGCACTCCTATCTTCTCAATTATAAGCCGGTCCAAAAACTGGTACTTTCGGGAGAATTCAATCTGTACAACGAGCAAAGCTACTTCTTTCCCCGAACCACCTTCTCTGCAACCGCACTCAACCCAAATGACAAATCCAGTTCCGTCGGCGCACGCGCATCTTATGATATAAGTAAAAATCTTGCAGTTTCGGCCGACTATAAACATTACACCCGAGAATTCGGGAGCGCCGACCGCTTCGGTGGAGAAGCCCGCGTCAACTACAAAGACCGCACCATCCGCGGCGGCCTCGCGTATCACTATCTGGATGCCGGAGAAGAGTTTGCCATCGGCACCAATCCCTCCGCCTCCTATCACGAACTCCGCTGCTACGCCATGCGCGACACCAGGAGCTACTTTGCCGCGGTCGACCTTCTGGGCTACTTCTTCAAAGAAAAGGTCTACAACGAAAATAGCGCATGGGAAGCAGCCGCCTCTCTCGGTCATCACTTTACCCCTGCACTGGCGCTATCCGGTGACCTCAGTTACGGAAGGAACCCGCAGTTTACGGAAGAAGTCAAAGCTCTTCTCCGCTTGACCTACAACATGACCTACACCGGTATAGGAGGGAAGAAATGAGAACCTGTAAATTGCTGCTCCCACTCCTGGCCTTGGCCGGACTTTTTGTCATAGTAGCATCATGCGCCCAGATGAAGACGGTTCCCGGCATTCCCGCTTCGCATCCCGAAGCGCTGGCCGTCGGTCAGCAGGTTAATTGCGCCGAATGTCATGAAGACCAGCAAAAGGGCACCATGAAGGCATTCGATTCATTCAGTCACACACAATCTTTTGTCAAGAATCACCGTTTCTACGCCGCATCGGATGACCGGCTCTGTTCCACCTGTCATAAAAGCTCATTCTGCAACGACTGCCACACCAACCAGGTTGAAATGAAGCCGTCCACCAGATACGGCAACCGTCCCGACCGGGAATTCCAGCATCGCGGCAACTTCCTTACCATGCACAAGATCGAAGGAAAGCTC
>JBAQPK010000519.1:0-1958 GCA_049305715.1 Desulfuromonadaceae bacterium
GACTATCCCCGTTCCGAAGGCTTTCAGCAGCTCGGCCATCGACCTCCCCAGCGAGCCGAAACCGACTATCAGCACTCTCTGACTGAAGAGAGCGACACTCCCGCTGTAGTTGTGGCGCCCCCAGATCCTGTTTTTCCGGTCCTCAAGCGACGTCCCGATCTGCCGGTTGAAATGCAGCATCATCGAAAGGAGACTTTCGCGCATGATGCGGCCGTGGAAGGCGCCGTAAAATGTCTTCACCCGGCCGGCCGGGTCCGCAGCGACCCAATCGTGCCCGGCGGCGGGGGTAAAAAGCGCCTTCAGCTTCGGGGCATCTTCGTACCAGGCGGATTTGAATACCCAGGCCAGGACACAATCGGCTTCAGGGAGTTTTTCAAGAAAATCACGGTTCCCTTCGGCGACGGTGATACGCGTATCCGGAAGGTTCGCGCGAATCTGATCGATATGGCGCGGCTTGAGACTGAAGGCATCTACGTTGTTGTGAAGATGGATGAGGAGGTTATTAATGTTCATGGCTGCCCTCTTTCGGTATTCGCTGGAGTCTGATGTCTGTATCAGGACAGTCCGGAATCCCCAGGTCACTCGTCTTTCTGAAACGTCGGCTGTTCGGCGGCGGTCTCCATTCCATTCGCTACTTCCCGGATAATTCCCATACGTACGTAGATGGGGCGAACTATCGCCCTGATGAGCGGGAGCTGGCGGGCGAAAATTGCGGCTCCCACAAGGCAGCCGGCACTCCCGATCAGCAACGTATCCCGTGGGCCGATAATGCCGGCCATTACCCCGGCTCCGAGACTTCCGAACGGCGCCATGCCGATGAAGGCCATGGTAAAAAAGCTCATTACCCGGCCGCGTTTGTCTTCATCCAGAATTGTTTGCAGAATAGTATTGCAGGAAGCCACCAGTGTTATAGCCCCAAAACCTGACACCATCAGAGCAGCCAGCGAAAGGACAAAATTGTCGGAAAAGGCAAAGGAGGCGATACCGGCGGCGAATAAGATCGTAGCCGTCACAATCACCCGGCCGAGCCCGAGGACGCTCCGGCGGGAGGCGAGATACAGCGTGCCTGCCAGCGCACCGCACCCCGCCGCAGTCATAAGAAACCCGAAGGTGTGCGCGCCGCCATGGAGGATATCCTTTGCAAAGACAGGCACCAGAACGGCATAGGGCATCCCCATGAGACTGACCAGCGCAACCAGGAGCAGAATGATCCTGATCGGACCGAACGTATATGCGTACACAAAGCCTTCCCGGAGTTCATGCAGGATAGGGCCTCTGGAAGGGCGATGGCGAGAGCCGTGCGGGATACGCATGGCCGCAAGGGCAGCTATGACCGCCAGGTAGCTGACGGCGTTAAGCGCAAAGCAGACCCCTTCTCCCGCCGAGGCAACAAGCAGCCCCGCGACGGCCGGGCCGACAAGGCGGGCGCCGTTCACCATGGAGGAATTGAGCGCTATCGCGTTTCCCAGATCTTCGCGATGCTCGACCATCTCCACTACAAATGATTGGCGTACCGGAATGTCAACGGCATTGACGACTCCCAGGAGCAGGCTCAACAGGATTATCTGCCAGACCTGCACCGTTCCCGTCAAAACGACAACGGCAAGAAAGGCCGCCTGAAACATCGCCAGGACCTGGGTCGCGACCAGAAGACGCCGTCGGTCCCAGCGGTCAGCGAGCACGCCGGCAACAGGGGAGATGAGAATGGTCGGAATCTGGCTGGCAAAACCGACAACCCCCAGCAGCACTGCGGAGCCGGTCAGGCGGTACACAAGCCAGCTCATGGCGACCTGCTGCATCCAGGTTCCCACGAGGGACACACTCTGCCCCGCAACGAAGAGGCGGTAATTCCTGGAACGTAACGCGCGCAAGAGATTGCGGATGAGTGTCCCGCCCTTTTCATTGTTATCTGCAGGATCCATCAGAACGCACCTGTATTTTCCGCATCATCTCCGTCG
>JBAQPK010000520.1:0-2618 GCA_049305715.1 Desulfuromonadaceae bacterium
GGGCCCGGTTATTTAGAGCAGAACCAGGTTATCCCGGTGCATGATCACATCGCCATAATGATAACCAAGAATACCCTCTATTTCCGAGCTCTTGCAGCCAACCAAACGGACTGATTCACTGCTGGAATAGTCGGACAACCCCCGAGCAAACTCAACGCCATCCAATCCACACAGCCTGACGCACGCTCCCCGCTCGAACCGCCCTTCAACACCGACAACACCGGAGGGGAGAAGGCTTTTGCCCCGTTTGAGCAACGCATTCCGTGCACCGTCATCCACAATTATTTTCCCGGACGGCCGCAGGGTATAGGCGATCCAATGTTTTCGGCGATTAAGCCCGATTCCGGAAGGGAGAAACAGAGTCCCGACCTCTTCCCCATGCAGGGCAGCAACAATAATCCCGCTCCGCTTTCCGGACACCATTATGGTCGCGACACCATTTTTACCGGCTTTCTTGGCTGCGGCCACCTTGGTCGCCATGCCCCCGGTGCCGACAGTTGAACCGGAACCTCCGGCAGCACGCTCCACCTCGCGCGTAATCCCCTTGATCAGCGGGATCAATGTCGCGTCCGGGTGGGTGTGCGGATCTGCACTGTAGAACCCCTCTATATCGGTCAGTATCAGTAACAGATTGGCCTCCGCAACGTTGGTGACCAATGCCGACAGGTTATCGTTATCGCCGAACTTGATCTCATCAACAACAACGGTGTCGTTTTCGTTGATTATCGGAATGATTCCGAAACCGAGCAGAGCATCGAGGGTTGCCCGGGCATTAAGAAAACGCTGCCGGCTCCCGAGATCTTCGCTGGTTAAAAGCACCTGAGCAGTCTTGAGCTGATGGGGGGCCAAAGATCTCTCATACGCCTGCATCAGGCGGGTCTGTCCCACCGCTGCGGCCGCCTGCTTGTGGGGAATAGTCCGCGGCTTATCCGTCAATCCGAGTTCACTTCTACCGGCCGCAATAGCTCCGGAGGAGACGACGACAACCTGCAACCCTTGCTGGCGAAGGGCAGCGATTTCATCGCAGATTCTGCCGATGACAGCCATATCAAGAGCGCCGGTTGAATCAGTCAGCACTCTGCTACCAATTTTTATGACAACTCGTTTGACTGCTTTAAGCAGCTTCGTCCGCATCACCACACCTCCTCCGGCGAGCCCCACAAACGCCTGGCAATCTCATCCAGTAACAGGTCAACACCTTCGCCGGTAGCGGAAGAAATCGGAAACACCGTGACTCCTTCCCCTTCGAACCAGGCCTGTATTGCGGGGAGCTCCGTTCTTGTCTGCGGAAGATCAATCTTGGTAATCACCACAATTTGTTCTTTTGATGCCAATTCGGGGCTGAAAAGAGCTAACTCCCGATTTATTGATTCGAACTCAGCCCGCGGATCGCGCTCCGGCATCCAGGAGATATCAACCAGATGCAGCAGGATGCCGGAACGTTCCAGATGTTTGAGAAATCGATGCCCCAGACCGGCACCTTCATTGGCCCCCTCGATAATGCCCGGAATATCCGCCATAACAAAAGATTTATAATTTTTATACGGCACAACGCCAAGTGAGGGGACCATGGTGGTAAAAGGGTAATCGGCAATCTTGGGACGAGCAGCAGACACCTTGCTGATGAGCGATGATTTACCGGCATTCGGTAATCCAAGAAGCCCGACATCCGCCATCAGCTTCAACTCAAGACGAAGTTTACGTTCCTGGTGTTCTTCCCCCGGCTGGGCAAATTTCGGAGCCTTGTTGGTGGCGGACGCAAACCTGGCATTCCCCTGCCCCCCCCTGCCACCTTTCAACAATATTATTCGCTGACCGTTTTCTGTCAGGTCCGCCAGAATATCGTCAGTTTCCGCGTCCTTGATAACCGTTCCGACTGGCACCTTGATCAGCAGATCCTTGCCGCCTGCGCCATGGCGGTTTTTGCCCATGCCGTTATGGCCGTTTTCAGCCTTTTGATGGGGCCTGTGGCGCAACTCCAATAACGTGGAAAGTCCTGAAATCGCTTCAAAGATGACATCGCCACCCTTGCCGCCGTCACCGCCGCTTGGTCCGCCAAATTCAATAAACTTCTCGTGACGGAAGGCGACACAACCGGCCCCACCATGCCCCGAAGTTGCAAACAATGTTACTTCATCGATGAATTTCATCTAACTACTCCCCGTTCAGCCAGGCTTGAATCGCCTGTAATCGTCCGTTCCATGCATCGGTCAGCCGCTCAGTAAGAAACGTTGTAAATAAACTGTCAAACAACTGCAACCCCTGGTCCATCAGGAACATCCGTTCATAAAAAACCGCTTCACGCTCACTCATCTGATCGACGGTAGAATCTTTTTCAACACGCACCTGGGGACACTTGAATGCCGCAAATCCGAACGTATCACCTTTAAGGGTCAACTTCCAGGGGTTCTCGTCCTTTTCCATGCAGATCGTTGCGCTGGTAATCCGCTTACCCCCCTTGAGAGCGGATATGGCCTCCAGGTAGCTATCCTGAGAACCCGATACTGTGACTTTCTGAATCCCCCCCTCTTCACCACCACCCTGGAACTGAATCCGGTCATCAATCCAGGCGGAAAACTTCTCACCGGTTGTAATGTGCCCGGGGCAACAAACCGAAA
>JBAQPK010000521.1:0-2864 GCA_049305715.1 Desulfuromonadaceae bacterium
GTCGATAGAATGACGACACCTGAGCGCCTGATACTGGGAATCCCGCTGGATATTGTGACCATGAACGAGTCTGATTTTGAACGGTTGCCCGGAATTGGGCCGGCTTTGGCCAGGCGCATTTCAGTATATCGTCAAAAAAATGGCGGAACTTTGCGTGTTGAGGACCTTGCGGCAGTTGATGGGATCGGTGAAAAGAAATACAAAATAATTATTGGTTACTTCCAACATAATGTAAACATTGACTAATTGAATTATTATGGTGTTTTCGGTAAATAAAACATGATTTTGGCATGGTTGATGAAAGTATCCATCCACTCAGTTTATTACAGCTTTCGGGGGGGTACTATATGCATTGTCCACGTTGCAAAGGCCGCATGTTCGCCGAAAAATTTTATGATTTTGTTCGCTCTTTTGATGCCTGGAAATGTACATGCTGCGGAGAGCTGCTCGATTCAACTATCCTTGCCAATCGGGCCAGGAACAATAATACTCAGCTCGGCTAGTTCAAAATTTAGTTTTAGCCGTGTGATTTAAAGGGGATCTGATTTCAGATTCCCTTTTTATTTGACTCTCCACCGCCAACGGGTTAATGAACAACTCCACGTTTTTGATATATTAATAGGGTGAGGAGTTGTCTGGTATGAGGAATGACGGCCGTAGCGCCACCGCTTTACGCTCAATTAACATTACCCGCGGCTTTACCAGGCATGCGGAAGGTTCCGTTTTGATAGAATTTGGTGATACGATGGTTCTCTGTACCGCATCGGTGGAAGAATCGGTGCCCCCTTTTATGAGGGGCAAAGGTACCGGCTGGGTGACTGCCGAATATGCCATGCTTCCACGTGCCACGCATACCCGCTCTCAGCGTGAAGCGGCAAAAGGTAAGCAGACCGGCCGCACACTGGAGATTCAGCGCCTGATCGGACGTTCCCTGCGTGCGGTGACTGATCTTGAAAAACTTGGCGAGCGTACTATTTATATCGATTGTGATGTCATTCAGGCGGACGGCGGAACACGCACCGCCTCGATAACCGGCGCATATGTTGCTCTTGTTGATGCTTTGGCGACACTGAAATCGCGGGGTCTACTTGCCGAAATTCCGCTTAAGGAAGCTGTCGCGGCGGTCAGTGTCGGCATTGTGGGGCGAGAGGCTCTGCTCGACCTGAATTATCTGGAGGACTCTTCCGCGGAAGTTGATATGAACTTTGTCATAACTTCCAGTGGCCGCTTTGTGGAGGTGCAGGGCACCGCCGAGGCCGAACCGTTTACGAGCGCCCAGATGGACGCCATGCGTGACCTTGCTTTGGGCGGTGTAGAGCGGCTCTTTGCATTCCAGCAGGAGGCGCTTGCCGGATGAAACAATTGGTGGTAGCCACGCGTAATAAAGGTAAGATTGTGGAAATCAATGCGCTGTTGACCGGTTTGGTGGACCAGATCACCTCTGCAGCCGATTATGCCGATTTTCCAGAGACTGTTGAAGATGGGGCCACTTTCGAAGAGAACGCCCTCAAGAAAGCCCGAGAGGCAGCATACTTTACCGGCCTTCCTGCGCTGGCCGATGATTCCGGCCTGGTTGTTGACGCCCTGAATGGCCGGCCGGGTGTCTTGTCGGCTCGCTACGCCGGGGAAGGCGCCGGTGATGCCGCGAACAACGTGCGTCTTCTGGAAGAATGTCAAAATATTCCGGCAGACCGCCTTCAGGCGGCTTTTGTCTGTGTGCTGGCATTTGTCACTCCGGATGGTATTGAAAAGCTTTTTACCGGCAGGGTCGCCGGGCAGATTCTCTCTGTGGCAAGGGGGGAGGGGGGGTTCGGCTATGATCCGCTTTTTCTGGTGGATGGTTTTGGCCGGAGCATGGCAGAGCTAGAACTGGCGGAGAAAAACGGAGTAAGCCACCGTGCGGAGGCTTTTGCCAAGTTCCGGAACTATCTGGAATCGATTGAATAAAAGGGAATTAAAACTTTGAAAAAAAATAATCAATTCGGACATACGAAGATAAAAACAGCGCGTGAACCGGCCCGAAGGCCGGCTGAAACTGTTGCGGCAGATAAGCCGTTTGTGCGTTTGACCCGAAAAAATGTTCTGGAATTGTGCATAACCTCTCTGGATGAAGACGGCTACGGAACCGCCCGCAGCGAAGAGGGGATGACGCTCAGGGTTGGCGGGGCTTTGCCCGGCGATGTTGTGCTGGCCGGTATCGACCATGTTGCCGGAGGTACGGCGTTTTGCCATGTGAAAAAACTTCTGCAGCCATCACAGCTCCGGAGCAATAATCCTCCTTGTCGCGAAAGCACCGATTGTTTCGGTTGTCCGCTGATTGCCATGAAATATTCCGAACAGAAAAACTGGAAGCGGGGCATGATTCTGGCGGAGATGGCCAAATATCCGGCTTTATCGGGGATAACCGTGCATCCCCTGCTTTCGCCGGATAATCTGATTCATTACCGCACGACAGCAAAGCTGGCGGTGGCAGGCAAATTTTCGGAGCCGTTTATCGGTATCTACCGGCGCGCAAGTCACGACGTCTATGATCTGGAACAGTGCCCGATCCATCATCCGCTTATTGACAAGGTGGTTGAAGCGGTCAGAAAAGGGATCAAAAAGGGAAAGGTACAGGTTTATAATCCCCAAAGCAAAATGGGACTGCTTCGCTATCTGGTCGTCCGTGTCTCGACCCATGAGAAAAAGGCGATGGTCGTGTTTGTTACTTCCAAGCGCTCCTTCAACGAGATTCATCACCTGGGTCGTTTTGTGCAGGAACTTGTCCCGGAAGTCGAAGTCGTTGTCCAGAATGTCAACGCGACTGAAGGAAATGTGATCATGGGGCAGAAAGATTTTTTTCTGACGAAGAAACTGTACCTGAC
>JBAQPK010000522.1:0-4086 GCA_049305715.1 Desulfuromonadaceae bacterium
ACGTCACGCTCCCCTGTTGGGTATACTTGACCGCGTTGGAGAGCAGGTTCAGCAATATCTGGCGTAGCTTGCGCTCATCCCCGTGCGCATGGGAGGGCAAAGGTGACAGCTCCTCGTACAGGAAGAGCAATTCCTTCTCCTCTGCGTTCAGGCGGGTCAGGTTCAATGCCTGGCTCACAAGAGCCGGGAGATCAAAGACCGCCTCCTCGACATCCATCTTTTGCGCCTCTATCTTGCCCACATCGAGGATGTCATTTATCAGGTTCAGCAGGTGCTCGCCGCTGCTTTGCATGATCTCCAGCTGCTGACGCTGGGTTTCGGTCAGGTTCTCCTGCCGTTTGAGGATCTGGGCATAGCCCAGGATCGCATTCAGCGGTGTGCGCAACTCATGGCTCATGCTCGACAGGAACTCGCTTTTGGCGTGGTTGGCGGTTTCGGCCGCTTCTTTCGCGGTCCGCAACTCGACCACACCCTGGGCAAAGGCTCCGGCCAGGTCATTTACCCCCTCTACCAGATTACGCCATTCTCCCTCGAACTGTCCAGCATCGCTGCGGCTGTCCAGGCGCCCCTCCTGTACCGCAACAATCAGCCCGTCCGTTTCCTGCAGAACCTTGCGGATGGTGTCGCGCATGGCCGTGAACGAGCGGGCCAGCGTCCCCACTTCGTCACGCTGGTGGATTTCGAACTCGCGGCTGAAATCCCCGTGTGATAGGCCATCAGCCATCTTGACAATCTGCCGCAGCGGGCGGGTGGCCACCCCCATCAGGAAAAAGGCCGCTATACAGCTCGCCACGGCAAAGGTTAGCGATAGCGCGACGCCGCGCACCACGATGAGCCGCTCGTTTTCGTGCAGCGATGCCTTGGAAAAATCGATTCTGATCCAGCCGATAGTATCCTTTGCCCCGTGACCGCTATCCATGCCGCTAATGATATCGAAATCATCCTGCGCCTTTTCAGTGAAGACCGGAGCGTAAAAGACGAAGGCGTCCTGTTCCTCGGACATGGAGAGTGTCGATGCTGTCGGCGGTGTGGTCAGGTGGCCGGTCAGCGGCCGACCGTCATGGATCAGCGGGGTCATCCTGTTGTCGTAGAAGGTGACGGCCGCCACCTCGGTATTGGATTTGAGGAAGGCTGCCGTACTTTTCAGCAGCTCGGGATTGCCGGAGAGGATCGGCAGCTCGCCGGTTTTTGTCGCAAGGGTCGTGATCGCCTCGGCGCGCTTGATGATTTCGCTGCGGATTACTTCCTTGCCGATCCGGATCGACTCCCAGGTGTGGACGAACGACATCAGCAACAAAAGCGGAATCATGAAGAACAACGCCTTGACGCGAAACGTCATGATCGGTTCCAGACTGTTCATGGATAGGCCTTTCTGGCCATGCGCACGAGTTCATCGGGGATATTGATGCGCATCTTGCGGGCCGTATCCATGTTCAGATACATCTCGAACTTGCTTGGGGGCAAGGGAGGTGGCTGCCCGACACTTCCGCTTTTCAATGCGCTGGTGGCATATTCGCCGATAACCCTGCCGACATTGACCATATCCACGACCAGCGCCAGCAACGCCCCCTCCTTGACGTGCCGTTCGGAGACCCCCAGAAGCGGAATGTGCCGGCGGTAGGAAAGCAGATAGGCTACCTCCATGGCGGTTGAGCTCAGGACCCTGCTATCCGGCAGCAGCAGAATGGCGTCAACGGTCTCCAGCTGATTGACCGTATTGACAAACTCAATGGTATTACTGACGGAGTGGGTGCTGACCGGAGCGGAAACATCGTTGGCCAGGATATTCAGGAAGTCGCGGCTGGCAACTACAGCCACATGCTTCAGGGTCGGCAGGTGTTTTCGCACCAGTTCGGCGTACTCGCTGGCCGGAGTAGCCATGTAGAAACCTGCGGTATTCGGGCGGCTGGTTGCTGGCGGTGTTACCACCATGTCATAGATTACCGGAATGGAGGAGGGCAAGGTCAGCGCCAGGGCCAACGCTTCGCGTCCCAGGGAAATCACCACCCGTGCGCCCTCACGCTGTACTACGGCGGCCAGGTTACCGCGCACCTCGTTTGGGGAATAAGTCCTGGTCGAAGCGCGCAAGGTCTTGCGCAACCCCTGGGTTACCTCCATGACCGGCTTGAGCTGGGCATCGGCGATGATCAACACCTCTGCGGCGCGGCAGGATACTCCGGTCAGCAGGATGCAGATCAGGGTATAAAGGGTAGTATGGGGCATAAGTTGTATTCTCATGAAAATGAAAAAGCCCCGCAACTATAGGGGCAAAAAAACAAAATATCAATCAAAACAACTCTATTAAAATAGCGTGTTGAACTCACCGGGAATCGGGATATGCTCTCGGAATAAACATACTGTCCGGGAATTTGAAATCTGGAATATCAATGTTGAATAAGCCGACGGCAGATGCTGATCCCATGGCGCGGTGTCTCGCGGCAATCTACAAAATCATGGATCAACATTACGCGTATATAACGAAGTAATTGAGCCGATTTGTCGTTTTAAAAAGCCGGTTTATTTCTTGACAATAAATAAGCGTGTGCTATAAACGGCCAGTTTTTAATTAAATTGGTTCACGCAATTTTTTTGTTACTATAGCTTTGATACCGGTCACATTTACCCGACGGGGAGACGACGCAGTCCCCCGCGGAACACACCACTCGGAAAGAAGGAGACAAGCTATGAAAAAAAGCGCATTGGTAGTACTGGAAGATGGCAACGACAGCGCATTCATCGGACCGCTCACCGGTTGCTGTTGGGCCGCATTCAGCGGCATTTTTTAATCGATTCAACTTCAGGTTCACTGGAAGGGGGGAGCAATCCCCCCTTTATGCTTCATCCATCCTTCTCCCATTTCAAGGCGGGAAGTATTCATAATCCCCGAGGCCCGCAATGCAGCTATCCACCTACCTGAAGATCTACCCCTGTCCGGACCAGCCGGGCATGAACCTGGTCTATTCCACTGTCCGGTCATCTGCTGTGCTGCTGCCGGACGATCTTTTGGAGGGAGCCCGGAACGGCACACTCCCTGATGAAGAAAACAAGACCCTGTCCCGGCTCGGCATCCTGACTCCGGACCGGTCCGTTGAACGTGAGCGGATGCGAACGATTTTCGATACCCCCCGAAGTAACGCTCCCTTCAGCGCCATCGTGGTACTCAATCTGGATTGCAACCTGGCCTGTTCCTACTGCTATGAGGACAACTTCCGCGGTAAACGGTACATGAGCGCCGGGACCGCCGCTCTTTTAGTGGAAACCATCCGCCGCGATCGGATAAACAAGGGGCAGCCGGTACGACTCACCTTCTACGGCGGCGAGCCGCTCCTCTCCCTCGACCTGATCCGCGCCATCTCCCTGCCGCTGCGGGAGGCCGCTCAAAAAACGGGAGTCGCTTTCAGCTTTTCCCTGGTCACCAACGGCACCCTGCTGAACCGTCCCTGCGCCGAGGAGCTGGTCAATCTGGGGCTGTCCGGGGCCAAGATCACCCTGGACGGACCGTCCGAGCTGCACAACCAAAGCCGCCCCTATGTCTCGGGACTCGGCAGCTATGATGCAATCGTGCGCAACGTGCGCGACATCTTTGACATCGTCCCGCTGCAACTGGGAGGCAACTACGCCCGTGACAACTACCGCGACTTCCCGCGCATGCTCGATGACCTGCTGGCCCGTGGCGTTGACCCGGCACGGGTCGGCACGGTGTTCTTCGCCCCGGTGGTCCCCAAGGCCGGGGAGCGAGCCGTGACCGACTTCAACACCGGCTGTGTCTGCTCGTATGAGCCGTGGCTGATGGAGGCCGGCATCTACCTGCGCGAGGAGACCCTCAAACGGGGTTTCCCGGCCCCCAAGCCCAAGCTTTCGGCCTGCATGGTCGAGCTGGAGAACGATCATGTGGTCAACTTTGAGGGCTCGCTTTACAAATGCCCGGCCTTTATTGCCTACCCCGAGCTGCGTATCGGCACGCTCAGCGAGGGGATCGGGGACTACCGCGAGTCACACAACATGGATCTCTGGAAAACGGAAGAATGCCTGGCGTGCGCCTATCTGCCGCTTTGCTTCGGAGGCTGCCGCCAGCTGACCCTGATG